>NZ_JASCON010000086.1:0-23129 GCF_029959585.1 Pseudomonas sp. PS02302 | reverse complement strand
GCTCCTTGGCGGTCAGCGCGCGCCAGGCCGGCAGGGCGCGATTGGCGGCGTCGATGGCACGCTTGGTCTCGGCGCGGCCGAGCTTGGGAATGGTGCCCAGGGTCTCGCCGGTGGCCGGGTTGTCCACCTTGACGGTGGCACCGCTGTCGGCGTCGATCCAGGCGCCGTCGACATAGGCTTGCTGGCGAAACAGGGAAGCGTCTTGCAACATGAGCAGGGTTCCTCGGGAGGGGATTGAAGGTGGCTTTCCACAGCGACGCCGATCATTGTGCCGAGGCAGCCTGCAGCCGGGCGGCCTGGGCCGGCGAGCCCTGGTAGGCCAGCCAGAAATACAGCGGGCAGGTCACCAGCAGCCCGAACAGCCAGGACAGATCGGCGCCCGCCACCAGGTCGGCATAGGGCCCCTTGAACAGCGCCGTGTTGGCGAAGGGCAGCTGCACCAGGATGCCGACCGCATAGGCGGCGATGGCATGGCCGTTGAAGCGGCCATAGCGGCCACCATCGGCGGCGAACAGCGAGGGGATGTGATAGTCGCCGCGCTTGATCAGATAGAAGTCGATCAGATTGATGGAGGCCCAGGGCACCAGGATCATGGTCATCGCCAGCACCAGTCCGATGAATCTCTCGATGAAATCGGCGGAGGCCATCAGCGCCACCCCGCAGCAGCCCACCAGCACTAGACTCGACAGCACCACCTTGACCCTGACACCCGGCGCCCACCCAGCGGCGAAGGTCTGCACGCAGGTGATGATGGCCAGTACCGCGCCATAGAGGTTGAGCGCGTTGTGACTGATGATGTTGAGCAGGAACAGCACCATCAGCACCGGACCCAGCCAGCCGGTGGCCTGGGCCACGGCAGCCATGGCGTCGCCGCCGGCCGGCACCGCCAGTACCGCCACCACACCAAAGGAAAAGGCCAGGATGGTGCCCAGGGTGGCGCCGAGATAGGTCGCCCAGAAGGGGCGCGCGATGCCGACGGCTTCCGGCAGATAGCGCGAATAGTCGCTGGTGTAGGGCGAGAAGCTCAGTTGCCAGATCACCCCGAGCGACAGGGTGGCGATGAAGCCGCTGGCGTTGAGGCCGCCCCGGGTCAGGAAATCCGCCGGCAGCGGCTGGCTCAGCATCATCGCGAAGCCCGCCAGCAGTCCGGCGCCCATCACCCAGGTGCCCCAGCGATTGAGGGTGTGGATGCAGCGATAGCCGATCACCCCGATGGCCGTGGCGCTCAGGGCACCGAGCACGATGGCCAGCGGCATGGGTACGGCCGGCACCAGGCCCTGGATCGACTTGCCGGCCAGCACCACGTTGGAGGTGAAGAAGCCCACGTAGATCAGCGCCGTGACGCAGACGATCAGCAGGGCGCCATAGCGACCGAACTGGCCGCGACTCTGCACCATCTGCGGAATGCCCAGCCGCGGCCCCTGGGCCGAGGCCAGGGCCAGCACTACCCCGCCGAGCAGATGCCCGAGCACGATGGCCACCAGGCCCCAGGCCAGATTCAGGTGGAAGGACTGGACCACCATGGCGCCGGTGACGATGGGCAGCGGCGCGATATTGGTGCTGAACCAGAGGGTAAAGAGATCACGACTATGGCCGTGGCGTTCGGCCGGGGCGACGTGATCCACGGTATGGGTTTCGATAGCGACGGCAGAGCGAGGGGCTGCGGACATCCAGGAATTCCATTGTTGTAGTTGTGGAAGACGCCTGCTGGACAGGTCGTCCTGGTGAGCAGAAAGTATTACGGTATACCAGATTACACAACCGCCTTTTGGCCTGTGGAAGTAACGCCTGGGGACTGCCGCCGAATCTCGTTACATCTCTGCTTGCCAGTTTACGTATTATGGTATACCAATAAAAACATCGACTGGCCGAGCCGTCGCGTACCGCCAACAAGAGACACCCGAGCCCTGGGCCGAGGTGGAAGACAAGAGGTAGGCTTCTTATGAAATTTTCCCTGTTCGTGCACATGGAACGCTGGGACGAAAGCGTCAGCCATCGGCAGCTGTTCGAAGAGCTGACCGAACTGACCCTGATGGCTGAAGCCGGCGGTTTCTGCACCGTCTGGGTCGGTGAGCATCATGCGATGGAATACACCATCTCCCCCAGCCCCATGCCGATCCTGGCCAACCTGGCGGCGCGTACCTCGACCATCCGCCTGGGCGCCGGTACGCTGATTGCGCCCTTCTGGCATCCCCTGCGTGCGGCTGGCGAATGCGCCCTGCTCGATGTGATCAGTGAAGGCCGCATGGAAGTGGGCCTGGCCCGTGGCGCCTACCAGGTGGAATTCGATCGCATGGCCGGCGGCCTGCCCGCCACCGCTGGCGGCAAGCATCTGCGCGAACTGGTCCCGGCGCTGCGCAAGCTCTGGGAAGGCGACTACGCCCACGACGGCGAAGTCTGGCAATTCCCCACCTCCACCAGCGTGCCCAAGCCGGTCGGCACCCCGCCGATCTGGATCGCCGCGCGGGATCCGGATTCGCACAATTTCGCCGTGGCCAACGGCTGCAACGTCATGGTCACGCCGCTGATGAAGGGCGACGAGGAAGTGGTGGACCTCAAGCACAAGTTCGACAACGCCCTGGCCAACAATCCCGGGGTGGCCCGGCCCAAGCTGATGGTGCTGCGCCACACCCATGTGCACGCGGCGGAAGAACCCGAGGGCTGGAAGATCGGCGCCCAGGCCATCGGCCGTTTCTACCGCACCTTCGATGCCTGGTTCGGCAACAAGGAAACCCCGGTAAACGGTTTCCTCGCCCCCAGTCCGGAAGAAAAGTTCGCCGGCCGCCCGGAGTTCGAGCTGGAGAACATCCGCAAGAACACCATGATCGGCACCCCCGACGAGGTCATCACCCGCCTGCGTCACTACGAGGAACTGGGCGTCGACGAATTCAGCTTCTGGTGCGACAACAGCCTGCCCTTCGCCGAGAAGAAGAAGTCGCTGCAGCTGTTCATCGACCAGGTGGCACCGGCCTTCGCCTGATCCAGGGTCCGCGCTCCGGCGCGGACCTGCAACACGCCCGAGGGCGTGGCATACCATCATCCAACAGACATCCCAGGAGTCAGCATGAGTTTCGAAATCCGCAAGGTCGTCACCTATCTCGAAGAGACCCACAACGAAGGCGGCAAGGCCACCGACAAGCCGGTGACCATGGCCGGCGTCGCCGTGGTGATCCGCAATCCCTGGGTCGGCAAGGGCTTCGTCGAAGACCTCAGGCCCGAGATCAAGGCCCACTGCTCCGACCTCGGCGCCTTCATCGTCGAGCGCCTGACCCGTGCCATCGGCGGCGCCGAGCGCATCGAGGCCTATGGAAAGGCAGCGGTGGTCGGCGCCGACGGCGAGATCGAACACGCCTCGGCGGTGATCCACACCCTCAGATTCGGCAACCACTACCGCGAGGCGGTCCAGGCCAAGAGCTACCTGAGCTTCACCAACAAGCGCGGCGCGCCGGGTACTTCCATCCAGATCCCCATGATGCACAAGGATGACGAGGGCCTGAGATCCCACTACATCACCCTGGAAATGCGCATCGAGGACGCACCGCGCGCCGACGAGATCGTGGTGGTGCTGGGCGCCGCCGACGGTGGCCGCCTGCATCCGCGCATCGGCAACCGCTACATCGACCTCGAGGAACTCGCGGCTGAAAAGGCGCGCTGAGGAGAATCCGCGAATGATCCGGTCTACAGACGCCAAGACCCCCGCCGGCACTGCCTACCGCATCGCCGGCGATGGCAGCCCGCTCGTCCTGATCCATGGCGTGGGGCTCAGCAAGGAGATGTGGGGCGGTCAACTCGCGGGCCTCGCGCCGCGCTACCAGGTGATCGCCTATGACATGCTCGGCCATGGCGAAAGCCAGCGCCCGGCGGCGCAGGCGACGCTCGACGACTATGCCGCGCAGCTCACCGAACTGCTCGATCACCTGGGGCTGGCAACGGCCGTGGTGGTCGGCTTCTCCATGGGCGGCCTGGTGGCGCGAGCCTTCGCCCTCGGCCATCCGCAGCGACTGGACGCCCTGGTGATCCTCAACAGCGTGTTCAATCGTTCGGTGGAGCAGCGTAGCGGGGTCCTGGAGCGAACCCGCCAGGCCGAACTCGAAGGCCCCGACGCCAACCTGGATAGCGCCCTGGCGCGCTGGTTCAGCAGCGAGTACCAGGGCGCCAACCCGGCGCAGATCCAGGCGCTGCGGCAAGCCTTCGCCAGCAACGACCCCCAGGGCTATCTGACCACCTATGCCCTGTTCGCCACCCAGGACCGCTATGGCGCCGAGCGCCTGGACAGCATCCAGGTGCCCACCCTGGTGGCGACTGGCGAACTGGACAGCGGCTCGACCCCGGAGATGGCGCGCCAGCTGGCCGCGCGGATTCCACGCGCGCGCACTGCCGTGCTGGCCGACCAGCGCCATATGATGCCGGTCGAGTCACCCAAGCTGGTCAACGCCCTGCTGCTGGACTTTCTCGACGACGCCCTGGGCAAGGCCCCTTCCACCTCCATCAAGGGATACGTGGCATGACCCTGCAACGTTTTCAGATGTGCATCGACGGCGAATGGACCGCGGCCCAGTCGGGCCGTACCTTCGCCAGTCTCGATCCGGCCACCGCGACCGCCTGGGCGGAATTGCCCGACGCCGATGCCGACGACGTCGACCGCGCGGTCCAGGCCGCCCAGCGGGCCTTCGAGGCGCCGGCCTGGCGTGGCCTGACCGCCAGTGCCCGCGGCAAGCTCCTGCGCCGGCTGGGCGATCTCATCGCCGCCAACAAGGAGGCCCTGGCCCAGCTGGAAAGCCGCGACAACGGCAAGCTGATCCGCGAGACCCGCGGCCAGGTCGGCTACCTGCCGGAATTCTTCCACTACACGGCGGGCCTGGCCGACAAGCTCGAAGGCGGCACCCTGCCCCTCGACAAGACCGATCTCTTCGCCTACACCGTGCACGAACCGCTGGGCGTAATCGCCGGCATCGTGCCCTGGAACAGCCCGCTGTACCTGACCGCCATCAAGGTCGCCCCGGCCCTGGCCGCTGGCAACACCGTGGTGATCAAGCCGTCCGAGCATGCCTCGGCCACCATCCTGGAGCTGGCGCGACTGGCCCTGGAGGCCGGCATTCCGCCCGGCGTGTTCAACGTGGTGACCGGCTATGGTCCGGGCGCCGGCGCGGCCCTCACCCGCCATCCGCTGGTGCGCAAGATCGCCTTTACCGGCGGTGCCGCCACGGCGCGCCATGTGGTCCGCGCCAGCGCCGAGAACTTCGCCAAGCTGAGCCTGGAACTGGGCGGCAAATCGCCCAACATCATCTTCGCCGACGCCGACCTCGATAGCGCGGTCAACGGCGCGGTGGCCGGTATCTATGCCGCCTCCGGGCAGAGTTGCGTGGCCGGCTCGCGACTGCTGGTGCAGGACGAGATCTACAACGAATTCGTCACCCGCCTGGTGGAGCGTGCCCAGCGCATCCGTATCGGCAATCCCCAGGACGACGCCAGCGAGATGGGCCCCATGGCCACCGAGCAGCAGCTCGCCATCGTCGAGCGGCTGGTGGAAGCGGCCCTGGCCGAAGGCGCCACCCTGCGCCTGGGCGGCAAGCGACCCGACACTGGCAGCGCCGGCTGGTACTACGAACCCACCCTGCTGGAATGCGACCGGCACTCGCTGCGCATCATGCAGGAGGAAGTCTTCGGCCCGGTGGCCGCGGTGATCCGCTTCAAGGACGAGGCCGAGGCCCTGCGCCTGGCCAACGACAGCGAGCTGGGCCTCGCCGCCGGCATCTGGACCCGCGACCTGGGCCGCGCCCACCGCCTGGCGCGGGACATCCGCTCCGGCATCATCTGGGTCAACACCTATCGCGCCGTCTCGGCCATGGCGCCGATCGGCGGTTTCAAGAACAGCGGCTACGGCCGCGAGAGCGGCATCGACTCGGTACTGGCCTATACCGAAACCAAAACGGTCTGGATCAACCTGTCCCAGGCGCCGATGCCCGATCCCTTTGTGATGCGTTGAACGAGGTTGCCAGTCATGATCGATCCCACAGTCTACAAGCAAGTGATGGGCGCCTTTCCGTCCGGCGTCACCGTGGTCACCACCCTGGACGCCGAGGGCAACCTCGCCGGCCTGACCGCCAGCGCCTTCAGCGCCCTGTCGCTGGACCCGGCGCTGGTGCTGTTCTGCCCCAACTACAGCTCCGACACCTATCCGCTGCTGCGCGACGGCAAGGGCTTCGCCATCCACCTGCTGAGCGCCGAACAGCAGCGTATCGCCTACGCCTTCGCCAGCAAGGGCAAGGACAAGACCCAGGGCATCGAGTGGACGCGCAGCGCCCTGGGCAATCCGCTGCTGGCCGATGCCACGGCGGTGATCGAGTGCGAACTGTGGCGCGAGTACGATGGGGGCGACCACGCCATCATCGTCGGGGCGGTGAAGAACCTCATCGTGCCCGAGCAGGAGGTGATCCCCATGCTCTATCACCGCGGCCGGATGGGTGCGGCGCCGATCTATGCCTGAGCGGACGGGCCATGAACGCCTGCAGGGGGCATGCTAGACTTGCCCTCTTCCGCCCGGGCGAGCACGCAGCTTCCATCCAGTCGCGTGCCTCGTCGTCGCCTGTAGAAACGGTCCGCCAGAGAGCCCCATGAGACGCGCGCAACTAGACGACAGCTTCAAGATCACCCGCAGCCCGGTCACCCTGCGTGAAATGGTGTGCAATCGCCTGCGCCAGGCGATCCTGAACTTCCAGTTGCTGCCGGGTGATCGCCTGGTGGAGCGCGATCTCTGCGACCGCCTGGGCGTCAGCCGCACCTCGGTGCGCGAGGCCCTGCGCCACCTCGAATCCGAAGGCCTGGTGGAATTCGCCGATGCCCGCGGACCGCGGGTAGCCATCATCACCCTGGAGGACGCCTGCGACCTCTATGAGTTGCGCTGCGTGCTGGAAGGCATGATCGTCCAGCTGTTCACCCTGCGCGCCGGCCCCAAGGAGATCGCCGCGCTGGAACAGGCCCTGGCGGAAAATCGCGAGGCCCTGGAAGGCGCCGAGCTGCCGGAAGTGATCGAGACCGTGCAGAATTTCTACGACGTGCTCATGGAAGGCTGCGGCAATCGCGTCGCCGCCACCCAGCTGCGCCAGTTGCAGGCGCGGGTCAGCTACTTGAGAGCCACCTCGGTCTCCCAGGCCAATCGCCGTCAGGCGAGCAATGCCGAGATGGAGCGCATGGTCGCGGCGATCCGCAGCGGTGATGCCCTGGCCGCGCACCAGGCATCGGTGGATCACGTGCGCGCCGCCGCCAAGGTGGCCCTCGACTACCTGCAGCGGCAGCAGGAGCACCAGGGCGAACAGCCGCGCGAGCTGTTCATCCCCCGGGTGCAGGACGAGCCGCGCATCGAACGCTAGCCGTCTTCGGCCAGACGCGGCAGTGCCGTGCCTGGCCGCCTCTCTCAGAGTCCTTCGACGATGAAGATCTCGGCCCGGGCCGCCGTCTGCCGGTGCCCGCAGGCGTCCTGATACTCCGCCGAGCGATAGCAGGCCAGGGCCTGTTCGTAGGAATCGAATTCGATCACCACCCGGCGCGTCGCCCAGCCTTCGCCTTCCAGCTGCTCGGCGCGTCCGCCCCGGGCGAGGAAGCGACCGCCATAGCGGGCGAAGGCCGCCGGGGCGCGCTCCGTATAGCCGCGATAAGCCTCGGGATCGGTCACATCGACCTCTGCAATCCAATAACCTTTCATGGCACCTTGCCTCTTTCGCTGCGATTTGTCTCATGGTATACCAGATTACATAGCAATCCAGAACCCTGAGAGGTAGTCGTGGCCATCCATCCCATCGAAGCGATCATCGAGGATTTCCGTGCCGGCAAGATGGTCATCCTGGTCGATGACGAAGACCGCGAGAACGAGGGCGACATCCTGCTCGCCGCCGATGCCTGTACCCCGGCGGCGATCAGCTTCATGGCGCGCGAAGCCCGCGGCCTGATCTGCCTGACGCTGACCGAAGAACGCTGCCGCCAGCTCAACCTGATGCAGATGGTCAGCGACAACGGCACCGTCCACGGCACCGCCTTCACCGTGTCCATCGAAGCCGCCACGGGCGTCACCACCGGTATCTCGGCGGCGGACCGAGCGCGCACCATCGAAGCGGCGGTGGCGCCGGATGCCACCCCGCGCGATCTGGTCCAGCCCGGCCACATCTTTCCCCTGCGCGCTCGCGACGGCGGCGTGCTGACTCGCGCCGGCCATACCGAGGCCGGGTGCGACCTGGCACGGCTGGCCGGTCGCGATCCTTCGGCCGTGATCGTCGAGGTGATGAACGACGATGGCAGCATGGCCCGCCGACCGGACCTGGAGCGCTTCGGCGAACGCCACGGCATCAAGCTGGGCACCATCGCCGACCTCATCCATTACCGACTGCGCCATGAACACACCGTCACCCGCATCGGCGAGAGCGAATTGCCGACGGTGCACGGCACCTTCCGCCTGCTGACCTACGAGGACCGCATCGAGGGCGGCGTGCACCTGGCCATGGTGATGGGCGACATCGACCGCGAGACCCCCACCCTGGTCCGCGTCCATGCGCTGGACCCGTTGCGCGACCTGGTCGGTGCCGAATACAGCGGCCCGCCGAGCTGGACCCTGTGGGCCGCGCTGGAGCGGGTCGCCCAGGAAGGCCACGGCATCGTGGTGGTGCTCGCCAACCATGAATCCTCCCAGGCGCTGCTGGCCCGGGTCCCCTCGCTGACCCAACCCAAGCGGCTGTTCGAGCGCTCCCAGTCGCGCATCTATGCCGAGGTGGGCACCGGGGCGCAGATCCTGCAAGACCTGGGCGTCGGGCGTATCCGCCACCTGGGTCTGCCGCTGCGCTATGCCGGCCTGACCGGGTACGAACTGGAGATCGTCGAAACCCTGCCGTTCCCTGGCTGAAGCGCCTTTCAGAGGCCTTTGACAGGCTTGTAAAAAGTTTGGAATACCATAATATCGGATTATGCCAGGGCTCGTGACAGACGGGCCCGATAGAACAAGTCCAAGGCCTCCCTATTCTGGCCCCTGGCCGCACTGCTCTTAGAACGGACGAGGCATCCCTGCCGCGTCGATCCAATAACAGAGAGGGCATCAAGATGTTGCTGAAGCGCAAAGTCGTATCCATTGCCGTCGCCGGCCTGCTCGCCACCCTGGGCGTCCACGCCCAGGCGGAAAGCCTCAACTTCACCAGCTGGGGCGGCACTACCCAGGACGCTCAGAAGAAAGCCTGGGCCGGCCCCTTCACCCAGCAGACCGGCATCCAGGTGGTGCAGGACGGCCCCACCGACTACGGCAAGCTGCAGGCCATGGTGCAGAGTGGCAATGTGCAATGGGACGTGGTCGACGTGGAGGCGGACTTCGCCCTGCGCGCCGCCCAGCAGGGCCTGCTGGAGCCGCTGGACTTCAAGACCATCGACCGCAGCAGGATCGATCCGCGCTTCGTCAACGATCATGCCGTGGGCTCCTTCTTCTTCTCCTTCGTGCTCGGCTACAACCAGGGCAAGCTCGGCAGCAAGCAGCCACAGGACTGGTCGGCGCTGTTCGACACCGCCACCTATCCCGGCAAGCGGGCACTCTACAAATGGCCGAGCCCCGGCGTCCTGGAACTGGCCCTGCTGGCCGATGGCGTGCCCAAGGACAAGCTCTATCCGCTGGACCTGGATCGCGCCTTCAAGAAGCTCGACACCATCAAGAAGGACATCGTCTGGTGGGGCGGCGGCGCCCAGTCGCAGCAGCTGCTCGCCTCTGGCGAAGCGACCCTAGGGCAGTTCTGGAACGGCCGGGTCTATGCCCTGCAGCAGGACGGCGCGCCGGTGGGCGTGAGCTGGAAGCAGAATCTGGTCATGGCCGACATGCTGGTGGTGCCCAAGGGCGCGAAGAACAAGGAGGCGGCGATGAAATTTCTCGCCGAGGCCAGCGGTGCCCGGGGTCAGGCCGAGTTCGCCAACCTCACCGCCTACGCGCCGGTCAACGTCGACAGCGTCGCCAAGTTGACCCCGGACCTGGCCAAGAATCTGCCCACCGCCTACGGCAGCGAGCAGGTCACCCTGGACTTCGCCTATTGGGCGCAGCATGGCGGCGAGATCGCCAGTCGCTGGAACGAATGGCTGGTGAAATGACATGTCCGCCTCCAGCTCCAGCCGGGCGGTGCTCGGCTCCGCCAAGGGCATCCCGCGTCCGCTGAGCGACCCGGCGCGGACCCGGGGTGAACGCGCCGTACGCTGGAAGGGGGCGAGTCACCTCGTCCCTGCCCTGCTGTTCCTCGGGCTGTTCTTCCTGGTGCCGTTGATCGGTCTGCTCCTGCGCGGATTCCTCGAACCCGTGCCGGGCCTCGGCAACTACCAGACGCTGTTCGCCAACGGTGCCTATGCCCAGGTGTTGCTCAACACCTTCGGCGTCGCCGCGCTGGTGACCCTCTTCAGCGTGCTGATCAGCTTTCCGCTGGCCTGGACCATTACCCTGATGCCACGCGGCTGGGGCCGCTGGCTGTTCAACATCGTGCTGCTGTCGATGTGGACCAGCCTGCTGGCCCGCACCTACGCCTGGCTGGTGCTGCTGCAGGGTTCGGGCGTGATCAACAAGCTGCTCATGGTGCTGGGGCTGATCGACGAGCCCTTGGCCATGGTCAACAACCTGACCGGGGTGGTGATCGGCATGACCTACATCATGATCCCCTTCATCGTGCTGCCCTTGCAGGCGACCCTGCAGGCCATGGACCCCATGGTGCTGCAGGCCGGCGCCATCTGCGGCGCCAGTCCCTGGACCAACTTCCGCAAGGTGTTCCTGCCGATGTGCCGTTCCGGCCTGGGCTCGGGTGCGCTGATGGTGTTCGTCATGTCGCTCGGCTACTACGTGACCCCGGCGCTGCTGGGTGGGGCGCAGAACATGATGCTGCCGGAATTCATCATCCAGCAGGTGCAGTCCTTCCTCAACTGGGGTCTGGCCAGCGCCGCCGCGGCGTTGCTCATCGTTATCGCCCTGGTGCTGTTCGCTTTCTATCTCAGGCTGCAACCGGAATCCCCGGTCGACCCCCAGAACGCGAGGTAACCCCATGCTGCTCACTCCCAGTGCCCTCGGCTGGCGGCTGCGCGGTGGCCTGCTGCTGGTCACCGGCGCCATCGCCGCGGTGCTCCTGCTGCCCATCGTCTTCATCGTGCTGCTGTCGTTCGGCTCCTCCCAGTGGCTGGTCTTCCCGCCACCGGGCTGGACGCTGAAGTGGTACCAGCAATTCTTCGCCAACCCGGAATGGATGCAGGCGGCACTGGCCAGCCTCAAGGTGGCGCTGCTGACTACCCTGGTCTCGGTGACCCTGGCGGTACCCTGCGCCTTCGCCCTGGTACGCGGCAAATTTCCCGGGCGCAAGACGCTCTATGCGGTCTTCACCCTGCCGATGATCGTACCGCTGGTGGTGATCGCCGTGGCCATCTATGCGCTGTTCCTGCGTCTGGGCTACACCGGGACCCTGCTGGCCTTCGTGGTCAGCCACGTGATCGTCGCCCTGCCCTTCGCGCTGATCGCCGTCATCAATTCGCTCAAGCTGTTCGATCAGTCCATCGAGGATGCCGCGGTGATCTGCGGTGCCTCGCGCCTGCAGGCGATCTACCGGGTGACCCTGCCCGGCATCTGGCCGGGGGTGTTCGCCGGGGCGCTGTTCGCCTTCCTGGTGTCCTGGGACGAGGTGGTGCTGAGCGTGATGATGGCCAGCCCCAACCTGCAGACCCTGCCGGTGAAGATGTGGGCGACCCTGCGCCAGGACCTGACACCGGTGATCGCCGTGGCCTCCACCGTGCTGATCGGTCTTTCCCTGCTGGTGATGCTCGCGGCTGCCCTGCTGCGCCGCCGCCAACCCCTTTCCCGCTGAGCTCCCGGAGCCTGCCATGAGCGCCGTACTCCAGAACCACACCCCCGCGGCCCCGCTGGTCCGCCTGCAGAACCTCAACAAGCACTACGGCGACTTCACCGCCGTGGACGATCTCACGCTGGACATCCAGGAGGGTGAATTCCTCACCTTCCTCGGCTCCAGCGGTTCCGGCAAGTCCACCACCCTGTCGATGCTGGCCGGCTTCGAGACCCCCAGCTCCGGCGCCATCAGCGTCGCCGGTCGCTCGCTGCTGCGGGTGCCGCCGCACCAGCGCGACATCGGCATGGTGTTCCAGCGCTATTCGCTGTTTCCACACCTCTCGGTGCGCGACAACATCGGTTTCCCCCTGGACATCCGCAAGGTCGGCGCGGCGGAGCGCAACCAGCGGGTCGACGCCATGCTGCGCCTGGTGCAGCTCGAGGCCTTCGCCCATCGGCGACCGGCGCAGCTCTCCGGCGGCCAGCAGCAGCGGGTGGCCATCGCCCGGGCGCTGGTCTATGAACCGCGCATCCTGCTGATGGACGAACCCCTCGGCGCCCTGGACAAGAAGCTGCGCGAAGACCTGCAGGACGAATTGCGCCAACTGCACCGGCGACTGGGAATCACCATCGTCTACGTGACCCACGACCAGGAAGAAGCCCTGCGGCTGTCGCAGCGCATCGCCATCTTCAGTCACGGGCGCATCGTCGGCCTGGGCAGTGGCTACGACCTCTACCAGAATCCGCCGAATGCCTTCGTCGCGGCCTTCCTCGGCAACTCCAACTTCCTCAAGGTCACCGCCCGGGCCCAGGCCCATTGCACCTTCGAAGGTCAGGAGCTGGCGATGCGCCCCACCGCCGGCGTCAGACCGGAGCAGGCGTTGCTGCTGATGCTGCGGCCGGAAAAGCTGCAGCTGCTGACTACCGAACAGGCCGCGACCCTGCCCATGCCGGCGGGCTGGAACGAGATCCCGGCACGGGTTGGCGAGGCACTGTTCCTGGGCGAGAGCCAGAGCTGCATGCTGCAGACCGCGGGGGGCGCCCAGCTGATGGTCAAATCGCTGGCCCATGCCCAGGGCCTGCAGCCTGGCCAGGTGGTACGGCTGCGCTGGGCGGCCAGCGACGCCTGCGTCTATACCGAGTGGAACGAAGCCGACCTGAGCAAGGCCGCTGCGCACTGAAGTCCCTGCAGGGCAGCGCGAATCGCCGCCCTGCCTTCGTTACCCGCCGAGCGCGATCCGACCGGCCAGGTCAGCGGCCTCACCTCCCAGCGCGCGGCGTTCCTCCCTGCATGACCCACCTCGCGCGTCCGGACCCGGGCGCGCGCGGCACGCCAGATCGCCGGCAGCGGGTTGGCGAAGGCCAGGCCCCGCACTGACGTTCGCGAGGAGAGCGCTCGCCGCAGCCGCCTTCGCCAGGCGAGCCTCATCCGGCCCTGTGGAGGGCCGAGGCCTTTGACGTGCCTACAGGCGGAAGCGACTGATCCGGACGGTCAATTCCGCACCCAGCTGTCCCAGTTCCGCGCTGGCCGCGGACATCTCCTGGCTGGAACTGACACTGGCTTCCGCCAGGGCCTCGACGACGGCGACGCTCTGCCCCACCTCACCGGCGACCCGGCTCTGCTCTTCGGCGGCCGCCGCGATCTGCAGGTTCATCGCCTGCATGCTCGTGACCTGGCTGCCGATGAGTTGCAGCGCCTCGCCAGCGTGCTGGATCAGGGTCACCGCCTCGCCGGTCTGCGAACGACTGGCGTCCATGCGCGCCGCGGCCTGGGCGGCGCGGCCACGCAGATCGGCGACGCTGCGCTCGATCTCGGTGACCGACTGCTGGGTGCTACGAGCCAGATTGCGCACCTCGTCGGCCACCACCGCGAAGCCACGTCCAGCCTCCCCGGCGCGGGCCGCCTCGATGGCCGCGTTGAGCGCCAGCAGGTTGGTCTGCTCGGCGACCGCCTTGATGACCCCGGTGACCGTGCCGATACGCTCGCTCTCGCGCAACAGCGCATCCATCGCCGTGGCGGCCTGCACCATCTCTTGGACCAGCGCGTCAACCGCGGTGATCGCCTGGCGTACTCGTGCATCGCCGTCGTCCGCCGCGCGCTCGACCTGCCGAGAGGTCTGCGACGCCATTTCGGCATGGGTGGCCACCTCCTGGGCACTGGCGGTCAACTGCACGATGGCGGTAGCCACCAGGCGCGTTCCCTGGCCCTGGCGTTCCACTCCATCGCGCGTCCGCTCGGCGCTGCCGGTGAGCCCCTGAGCCGCGCCTTGCAGCTGCGTGGTGCTCTCCCGGACCTGGCCGACCAGCTCGCGCAAGCCGGCGGTCATCTCGCCCATGCTGGCCTGCAACTGACCGAGTTCGTCCCGCCGCGTCACCGGCGGCACGGACGACAGATCACCACCGGCGATGCGCCGGGCCTGCAGCAGCGAGGCGCGCAGCGGCTGCATCAGTTGGCGGGTGATGAGCCAGCCGGCCAGCAGACCGGCCAGCAATGCCAGGACGCTGATCAGCGCCAGCCAGCAATGCCAGGACGCTGATCAGCGCCAGCCAGCGATAGGCCTGCTCGCTGGCCGCCTCGCGCTGGACGATGGTCTGGCGCACCAGCTGGCGCCCGGTGTCGAGCAGGCGGTCTTCCAGGCCGCGCAGTGCCTCGGCGGTTTGGGCGGCCTGCTGGTTGGCCTGCTGGAAGGTACCGATGGAATCCTGGTAATGCAGCAGTGCCTCTTCGGCCCGCCGCAGGATGGGCGCGTCGCGGCTGGAGGCACTGGCCAGGCGGCGTTGCAGTTCGGCGACCGTGGCCGTCATGTCGGCATTCGCCTTGGCCTCCTGGGCGGGATCGCCACCGAGCAGGTAGCGCTGCAGGCTGTACCTCACCTCGCGCAGGCGGCGCTCCAGTACGCCGATGGCCCGGAATTGGCCGAGTCGCTGGCCGGGATAGAGTTCGGGTGCCTCACTGGTGGCCAGGTTCTGCTCGATCTCACCCACGCCCTGCAACGCTTCGTCGGCCCGGGTGCCGAGCAAGGTCGCCGCTTCACCGCGCCGCTGGTAGGCGCCGACCTGAGCGGCGAAGGTCTGCGCATAGGCCGCGGCCAATTCGCTCTGCGCGTCGAGCAGGCGCTGGCTGGCGGCGTCGAGGCCCAACCGCTGCAATGCCGCCTGCTGCTCGCGCAAGGCGTCCAGACGCGCCGTCACCGGCTGAGCCACGGCTTCGCCGACCGCCTGGGCATAGGCCTGGCGGGCGATGCCCAGGTCCTTCGCCGCCTCGGTGAGTTCACCGATGGCCGCCAGGCGGTCGCCACTGCGCGCCAGCAGGCCGATGGTGCTCCACCCGGTCGCGGCGATGGCCAGGGTCAGCAGCAGGACGCTGCCAAAACCCAGGGCCAGCTTGAGGGTCGTCTTCAGATCCTTGAACCAGGTGCGCATACGCATCTCCATATCGAAGCGAGGCTCTTGGCAAGCCCCGGCTGAACCGCTCAATAGATGGATTATGGTATACCAACCGACATTCAAGGCGTCGTCCTTCGTCCCCGCCAGCGCCACGTTCATCCGGTCCGGCGGAAGCTCTGTTGCGCGGTGCGCCTAACGTTCACGGGCCTCGCCACTCGCCGACACCAGGAACTGGCGAAACGCCTGGGCACCGGCCCCCAGGCGGTCTTCGGGACTCCAGATCAGGCCCAGCTCCATGGGCGGGATGGCATCGGCCACCGGCCGGGCTTCCAGTTTGCGGCCTTCCAGCGACCAGCCGCGATAGAGCATGTCGGAGAGGATGGTCACGCCGAAGCCGTGGGCTACCAGGCCGCGCAGGGACTCCATGGACGAGGTCTTGAACACCACGTTGGGCGCAAGGCCCGCCGCGTGCCAGTAACGCAGGGTCGAGGTCTCGCCTTCGTCCACCGTGGCGAGGATGTAGGGATAGGGAGCGATGTCGGCCAGGGTGACGCGCTCCGCTGCCAGCAGCGGATGGGCGCTGGGCAGCCAGAGCTGGCGCGGCGAGCGCATCAGCAGATGACGTTCGAAGGGCTGAGTGGCGTCGACATTGGAGATGACGGTGAGGCCCAGCTCCAGGGTGCCGTCGGTGATGCCGGCTTCGATGCTGGGCCGGTCCATGTCGCGCAGGTCGATGTCGATCTGCGGATAGCTGCGTTTGAAGCGCGCCAGCAAGGTCGGCAGGTAGTAGCCGAGCACCGCATAGGAGGCGCCGACGCGGGCCTGGCCGGTCAGGGCATGGCTCTGGAACAGCGGCTGGCTGACGGCGTCCTGCAGGGTATCGAGGATGTGCCGGGCATGGTGGTAGAACTGGTGACCCTCGGCCGTGAGCTTGACGCCGTGGGGCAGGCGTTCGAACAGCCGCACGGCGAGCAGCGCCTCCAGCTGGCTGACCGCCGTGGTGACCGCCGACTGGCTGACGTTGACCGCGCTGGCGGCCAGGGAAAACTGGCTGTTCTCGGCGGCGGCGACGAAGTAGCGCAGCTGCCGCAGCGAAATGTCCTTGAGCAATGCCATCTGATTTTCCAATACCTGGATTCTATTTTTATCGTTTCACGATAGCGCATTTCCTCTCCTAGACTCAGAGGCACAGGCGCGCCGCCTTCCTCTCGCGGTCGCCATGACAAGAATAATGAACAGGAGGACGGACCATGCGCGCCCTGGCGCCCGCGTTCCGCAGCCGCGCTCCGTGCGCACCCTTGCCCTGCCGTCGGCCACCCTGCCCGACGGTTTTCCAGCGTCCGCCTGCGCGCCATGCCCGCGCCTGGCCATCAGCGCTGCCCCGCCCTGCTTCTTTCCGCTCCGCGCCGTACCGGGTGGCCGCCCCATGCGCGCCCGATCGGCTGACCGCTCTCACCCGACAATCCCAACAACAGGTGACCCCATGAGCTACCCGAGTCTCAACTTCGCCCTGGGCGAGACCCTCGATCTGCTGCGCGATCAGGTGCGCACCCTGGTCGCCCGCGAGGTGGCGCCTCGCGCGGGCGAGATCGATGCCAGCAACAGCTTTCCCATGGATTTGTGGCGCACCTTTGGCGACCTCGGGTTGCTCGGCATCACCGTGGGCGAGGAATACGGCGGCTCCGGACTCGGCTACCTGGCCCATGCGGTGGCCATGGAGGAGATCAGCCGCGGCTCCGCCTCGGTCGCCCTGTCCTATGGCGCCCACTCCAATCTCTGTGTCAACCAGATCCATCGCAACGGCAGCGCCGAGCAGAAGGCGCGCTACCTGCCCCGGCTGGTCAGCGGCGAGCACATTGGCGCCCTGGCCATGAGCGAACCCAATGCCGGCTCGGACGTGGTCTCCATGAAGCTGCGCGCCGACCGCCGCGGCGATCGCTTCGTGCTCAACGGCAGCAAGACCTGGATCACCAACGGGCCCGATGCCCACACCTATGTCATCTATGCCAAGACCGAGCCGGAAAAGGCTGCCCATGGCATCACCGCCTTCATCGTCGAGCGTGACTGGACCGGTTTCAGCCGCGGCAGCAAGTTCGACAAGCTGGGCATGCGCGGCTCCAACACCTGCGAGCTGTTCTTCGACGACGTGGAGGTGCCGGAGGAAAACGTGCTGGGCCAGGTCAATGGCGGGGTCAGGGTGCTGATGAGCGGCCTGGACTACGAGCGCGTGGTCCTCGCCGGCGGCCCGGTGGGCATCATGCAGGCCTGCCTGGACGTGGTCCTGCCCTATGTCCATGACCGCAAGCAATTCGGCCAGAGCATCGGCGAATTCCAGCTGATCCAGGGCAAGGTAGCCGACCTCTACACCGGCCTCGCCGCCAGCCGCGCCTATCTCTATGCAGTGGCCCAGGCCTGCGACCGCGGCGAGACCACTCGCAAGGACGCTGCCGGGGTGATCCTCTATACCGCCGAGAAGGCTACCCAGATGGCCCTGGAAGCCATCCAGATCCTCGGCGGCAACGGCTATATCAACGAATACCCCACCGGCCGCCTGCTGCGCGACGCCAAGCTCTACGAAATCGGCGCCGGCACCAGCGAGATTCGCCGCATGCTGATCGGCCGCGAGCTGTTCAACGAAACCCGGTGAGGACGCCTTAATGACCATGCTGACCTCCACGCTGAACCGGCGCACCCCGGACTACCAGCGCAACGCCGCCGCCATGGCCGCGCAACTGGCCCGGCTCGACCAGCTGCTGGCGCGCATCCGCGAAGGCGGCGGGGCCAAGGCCCAGGCGCGCCATACCGCGCGCGGCAAGCTGCTGCCCCGCCAACGCATCGATCTCCTGCTGGACCCGGGCTCGCCCTTCCTGGAAATCGGCGCCCTGGCCGCCCTTGACGTCTACGAGGAAGAGGTACCGGCCGCCGGGGTGGTGGCCGGCATCGGCCGCATCGAGGGCGTCGAGTGCATGATCATCGCCAACGACGCCACCGTGAAAGGCGGCTCCTACTATCCGCTGACGGTGAAGAAGCATCTGCGCGCCCAGGCCATCGCCCTGCAGAATCGCCTGCCCTGCCTCTATCTGGTGGACTCCGGCGGCGCCAACCTGCCGCGCCAGGAGGACGTCTTCCCCGACCGCGAGCACTTCGGGCGGATCTTCTTCAACCAGGCGACCATGAGCGCCCAGGGCATCCCGCAGATCGCCGTGGTCATGGGCTCCTGCACCGCCGGCGGCGCCTATGTGCCGGCGATGAGCGACGAGACCATCATGGTGCGCCAGCAGGCCACCATCTTTCTCGCTGGCCCACCGCTGGTGAAGGCCGCCACCGGCGAGGTGGTCAGCGCCGAGGAACTGGGCGGCGCCGATGTCCACTGCCGTACCTCCGGCGTGGCCGATCACTATGCCGAGAACGACGCCCATGCCTTGGCCCTGGCGCGGCGCTGCATCGCCAACCTCAACTGGCGCAAGCTGGGCGAGCTGCAACTGAAGACGCCCAGCGCACCGCTGTATCCGGCCGAGGAGCTGCACGGCCTGGTCCCGGTCGATCCCAAGCAGCCGCTGGAGGTGCGCGAGGTGATCGCGCGGCTGGTGGACGGTAGCGTCTTCGATGAATTCAAGGCGCAATTCGGTACCACCCTGGTCTGCGGCTTCGCTCATCTGCACGGCCATCCGGTGGCCATCCTCGGCAACAACGGCATCCTCTTCGCCGAATCGGCGCAGAAAGGCGCGCACTTCATCGAACTGGCCTGCCAACGCCGCATCCCGCTGCTGTTCCTGCAGAACATCACCGGCTTCATGGTCGGCAAGAAATATGAAGAAGGCGGCATCGCCAAGCACGGCGCCAAGCTGGTTACCGCGGTGGCCTGCGCCCGGGTGCCCAAGTTCACCGTGATCATCGGCGGCAGCTTTGGCGCCGGCAACTACGGCATGTGCGGTCGCGCCTACGATCCACGCTTCCTGTGGATGTGGCCCAACGCGCGCATCGGCGTGATGGGCGCCGAGCAGGCAGCCGGGGTGCTGGTGCAGGTCAAGCGCGAGCAGGCCGAACGCATCGGCGAGGCCTTCGACGACGAAGAGGCGGCGCGCATCAAGGGCCCCATCGTCGAGCAGTACGAGCGCCAGGCCCATGCCCATTACTCCAGCGCGCGGTTGTGGGATGACGGGGTGATCGACCCGGCCCAGACCCGCGAGGTCCTCGCCCTGGCCCTGTCGGCCAGTCTCAACGCCCCGCTCGAGCCGACGACCTTCGGCATCTTCCGGATGTAGGCCATGACTGACTTCCACACCCTGGAACTGATCCGCGATCCGCGCGGCTTCGCCACCCTCTGGCTCAACCGTCCGGATCGCCACAATGCCCTGGATGCGCAGCTGATCGCCGAGCTGGGCACCGTGCTGGCCGAGATCGCCAGCGATCAGGAACTGCGCTTCCTGCTCCTGCGCGGCCGCGGGCGGCACTTCTGCGCCGGCGCCGACCTGGCCTGGATGCAGGCCTCGGCCAATCTGGACGCCGCCGCCAACCGCGCCGACAGCGAGCAGCTGGCCGAGGTGATGTATCGCCTGCAGGCCGTGCCGCTGCCCACCCTGGCGGTGGTCCAGGGCGCGGCCTTTGGCGGCGCCGTGGGCCTGGTCAGCTGCTGCGACCTGGCCCTGGCCGCCAGTGACGCCACCTTCTGCCTGTCGGAGGTGCGCATCGGCCTGGTGCCGGCGGTCATCGGCCCCTTCGTGATCCGCGCCCTGGGCGAGCGGGCAGCGCGGCGCTACATGCTCGGCGCCGAGCGCTTTTCCGGCGAACGCGCCGCCGAGCTGGGCCTGGTGGCCGAGACCGCCGCGGCCGCCGACCTGGAGGCCCTGGTCGAGGCCTGGATCGCCCGACTGCTGGACAACGGCCCCCAGGCATTGCGCGCCTGCAAGCGGCTGCTGGACGGCGCTGGCGAAGGCACACCCAGCGCCCAGATTCGCTCGTTCACCGAGAGCCTGATCGCCGCCGTGCGCGTCACCCCCGAAGCCCAGGAAGGCCTGCAGGCTTTCCTGGAGAAACGTCGCCCCGCCTGGCAGGAGAACTCGCCATGACCTTCGACCGTCTGCTGGTCGCCAACCGCGGCGAGATCGCCTGCCGGGTAATGCGCACCGCCAAGGCCCTCGGCCTGTGGACCGTCGCCGTGCACAGCGCCATCGATGCCAGAGCACGTCACGTGCGCCAGGCCGACCAGGCGGTGGACCTGGGCGGGACCAAGCCGGCCGACAGCTATCTGCTGGGCGAGCGCATCATCGCCGCCGCCCTGGAAACCGGCGCCCAGGCGATCCATCCGGGCTACGGCTTTCTGTCCGAGAACGCCGCCTTCGCCGAGGCGGTGGCCGCGGCGGGGCTGGTCTTCGTCGGGCCACCCGCGGCGGCGATCCGCGCCATGGGCAGCAAGTCCGCGGCCAAGGCGCTGATGACCGACGCCGGGGTGCCCCTGGTGCCGGGTTATCACGGCGAGGACCAGTCCCTGGCCAGCTTTCGCGACGCCGCGGCGCGCATCGGCTATCCGGTCCTGCTCAAGGCCACCGCCGGCGGCGGCGGCAAGGGCATGAAGATCGTCGAGCGCGAAGCCGACCTGGCCGAAGGCCTCGCCTCGGCCCAGCGCGAAGCGCGCGCGGCCTTTGGCGATGCGCGGATGCTGGTGGAGAAATACGTGCGGCAACCGCGCCACGTGGAGATCCAGGTCTTCGCCGACGGGCACGGCCACTGCCTCTATCTCAACGAACGCGACTGCTCCATCCAGCGCCGGCACCAGAAGGTGATCGAGGAAGCCCCCGCACCGGGTCTCACGCCCGCGTTGCGCCAGGCCATGGGCGAGGCGGCGGTGCAGGCGGCCCAGGCCATCGGCTACGTCGGCGCCGGCACCGTGGAATTCCTGCTCGACGCCCGCGGCGACTTCTTCTTCATGGAAATGAACACCCGGTTGCAGGTGGAGCACCCGGTCACCGAGGCCATCACCGGCCTGGATCTGGTGGCCTGGCAGCTGCGCGTGGCCGCTGGCGAGCCCCTGCCCCTCACCCAGGCCCAGGTGCCGCTGCACGGCCATGCCATCGAGGTACGGCTCTATGCCGAGGACACCGACCAGGGCTTCCTGCCGGCCTCGGGCACCCTGCAGCTCTATCGCGAGCCGGCGGCCGGTCCGGGGCGGCGGGTGGACAGCGGCGTGGAGGAAGGCGACGAGGTGTCGCCCTTCTACGATCCCATGCTGGCCAAGTTGATCGCCTGGGGCGACAACCGCGAACAGGCGCGCAAGCGGTTGCTGGCCATGCTCGACGACACCGCGGTGGGCGGCTTCGCCACCAACCTCGCCTTTCTGCATCGTCTACTCGCCCATCCGGCCTTTGCCGCGGCTGAGCTGGACACCGGTTTCATCGAGCGTCATCAGGCGGCCTTGCTGCCCCCACCCGGCGAGCTGTCGGAGGCCTTCTGGAGCCTGGCGGGCCAGGCCTGGCTGGCGACGCTGCCGGCCCCTGCCGATTCGACTTCACCCTGGGCTTCCCGCCAGGGATGGCGCCTAGGTGGGCCATCACTTGTCTCGCTACGCCTGGCCTGTCGCGGAGAGGTGCGCGCCGTCGCCCTGCCCGGTTCGGCAGCAGTCGAGTTGAGCGGTGATCGGCTCCACTGGCAGGCGGACGGCCTCCGCCAGAGCGCCCGCCTCCATCGCCGTGGGCAGACGCTGTTCATCGAGTGGCAGAACCGCCTCGAAGCCGTCACCTGGGCCGATCCGCTGGCCGAGGTCAAGCGCCAGGCCGATGCGGGCGGCCTCACGGCACCGATGAACGCCAGCGTGGTCGCCGTACCGGTGGCCGTCGGCGATGCCGTGGAAGCCGGTACCCCGCTGGTGATACTGGAGGCGATGAAGATGGAGCACAGCATCCGCGCGCCCCATGCCGGGATCGTCGCCGCGCTGTTCTGCAGCCCTGGCGAGCTGGTCGCCGAGGGTACGCCGCTGGTGGAGCTGGAGGAGTCGCCGTCATGAGCGATACCTTGCCGACCCGGGTACGGCTGGTCGAGGTCGGACCTCGCGATGGCCTGCAGAACGAGCCCCAGGCGCTGGGCGTCGCCGAGCGCATCCAGCTCTGCGAAGCCCTGATCGCCAGCGGCGTGCAGCATCTGGAAGTGGGCAGCTTCGTCTCGCCCCGCTGGGTGCCGCAGATGGCCGGGACCGCCGAGGTGCTGGCGGGGCTCGGGCGGCCGCCGGGCGTGGTCCGTTCGGTGCTGGTGCCCAATATGCAGGGCTTCGAGGCCGCCCTGGCCGCGGGGGTGGATGAGGTCGCCGTCTTCGCCGCTGCCTCGGAGGGCTTCTCCCAGCGCAACATCAATTGCTCCATCGCCGAGAGCCTGGCGCGCTTCGTACCCGTGGTCGAGGGCGCGCGGGCGGCGGGCATCCGGGTGCGCGGCTATGTGTCCTGCGTGCTGGGCTGCCCCTACGACGGCGCGATCGCCCCGGACCAGGTGGCCAGCGTGACCCGCGAGCTGCTGGAGCTGGGCTGCGCCGAGGTCTCCCTGGGTGACACCATCGGCGTCGGCACTCCCAGTCGGACCCGGGCGCTCTGGCAGCGCCTGGGACGGGAGGTGCCGCTCAGCCAACTGGCCGGGCATTTCCACGACACCTATGGCCAGGCCCTGGCCAACGTCTACGCCAGCCTGCTCGAAGGCATCGCGGTGTTCGACAGCTCCGTCGCCGGGCTGGGCGGCTGTCCCTATGCCCGGGGCGCCAGCGGCAATGTCGCCAGCGAGGACCTGGTCTATCTGCTGGATGGCCTGGGCCTGGCGACCGGCGTCGACCTCGCCCGACTGGTCGAGGCCGGACAGGACGTCTCCGCCCTGCTGGGTCGATCCAATCAGTCGCGGGTCGGCCGCGCCCGGGCGGCGCGGGCGGTCGACTAGCAGG
>NZ_JASCON010000085.1:0-23299 GCF_029959585.1 Pseudomonas sp. PS02302 | reverse complement strand
TTAAACCCCACCGCCGTGGGTTTTTTGCGCCGGGTGCCGCCCCGGGGCGCCCCCCCCGGCCACCCCGCGACCCTGCTCACCGGCGCGCGCCGCCTCGATGGCGGCGTTGAGCGCCAGCAGGTTGGTCTGCTCGGCGATGCCATTGATGGTGGTCAGGATGGAACCGATGTTCTCGCTGTCCTCGGCGACCCGGCGGACCTGCTCCACCGCGCGCTCGATCTCCTGGGCGAGGGCGGCGCTGCTGGCGACGTTCTGCTGCACCAGGCGCTGGCCCTGGTTGACCGCGCCGTCCGCCTCGGTGGCAGCCCGCGCCGCGCGACCGGCATTGCCGGCCACGTCCTGGGCGGTGGCGGTCATCTCCTGCATGGCGGTAGCCAGTTGCTCGATCTCCTGCAGCTGGCGCTCCACGCCGTCGCGGGTGCGCTGGGCGATATGGGAGGTGTGCTCGGCGGCTGAGGCCACCTCGCCCACCGAATGGATCAGTTTGCCGATCAGGCCCTGCAGCGAGGCCAGGAAGCGGTTGAAGCCGCCGGCCATGGCGCCGACCTCGTCGCGGCGCTCGGTGGCGAGGCGCTGGGTGAGGTCTCCGTCACCCTGACCGATGGCGTCGAGCATGGTCACCATCTGCCGCAGCGGCCGGGCGATGCGCAGGCTGATCAGCCAGAGCACCAGCAGACCGGCGCCGGCGACCGCCAGGCCTACCAGCAGCATGCCGACCACGTCCTGGTGGCGTTGGCTGCCCAGGGTGTCCTTGAGGCTGTAGAGGTCGGCCAGCACGGCTGCGCGGGGCAATTCGATGATCAGCGTCCAGACCTGGCGGTTGTCGCCGGCGAAGCGCAGCGGCAGATAGACCTGATAGCGCTCGCTCTGGGTGTCGAAGCGACGGGTGACGCCTTCGCCCAGGTCCTTGAGGCCGGCCAGGGTCGCCCCCAGCGCCGGTTCGGCCGGCTTGCCCAGTTGGCTGGCGTCGGCGGTGTAGGCCACCAGGGTGCCGCGCCCGGCCACCAGGGCCATGCGGCCCACGCCGCCATAGAGGCGGCCATTGGCCTTGACCAGTTGCCGCTGGATGAAGTCCAGCGGCACGTCGGCCCCGACCACACCCTTGAAGGCGCCGCCGATCAGGATGGGCACGTTGAAGGAGGCGATCAGCACCTGCTGTTCGTTGACCGTGTCGGGCATGGGATCGAGCACGCAGGTGGTGCGATTTTCCCGCGGACAGAGGTAGTACTCGCCTTCGCGCACACCCGATGGCAGACGGGTCTGGCTTTCCACGGTCGGGCCGATCGGTTCCACCGTCACATCGCCGTCGAGGGTCTTGTGCCACCAGGGGGTGAAGCGCCCTTGCTCGTCGTAGCCGGCCGCGGCGTCGCCCCGATGGTGGTCGTCCTGGCCATCGATGGCATTGGGCTCCCAGACGGTATAGAGGCTGAGCAGGCCGGACTGGCGCTTCAGACTCTGGCCCAGCAGGCGCACCAGACTCTGGCGATCCAGCTCGACCTGCTGGTCGCCCGGACTGCCCATGGCCACGCTGAGTTGCGCCAGCTGATTGGCCAGTTGCAGGGGGACGTCCAGCTGGCGTTGCAGCTGGTTGCCCACGGCTTCGGCCTCGGCCGTCAGCCGGGCTTCGGCGGCGGTGGCGGCCAGCGCCTCGGTGTGGCTGTCGACCAGGGCGCGAGTGCGCTGACCGGCGAACAGGGTATAGGCGATCAGGGCAGCGACCACCGCCAGGATGCAGGCACCGGCCAGCAGGGTGATGGAGGTGCGGATGGAGCGGGAATTCATGGGGGACTCCGGGAACGTTCGATGCCGGGGCTATCGGCGGTGACGCCTATCCATTGAGGCCTCCGGTCGCCTGGCAGGAGAGCGTTGCCGGGCGTTACCGGACGTTGCCGGGTCTGACGCCCCTCTCTAGACTGTATCCGCCTCGATACCTGGAGATTCCCATGCGCCGTATCCTTCCCCTCGCGGGCCTGTCCCTGAGCCTGCTGCTGGTCGCCTGCCAGACCGTCAACACCACCTCGGGTGGTGCGGTCGGGGTGCAGCGCAAGCAGTACATGTTCAGCATGCTGTCCGAGCAGCAGGTCAATCAGATGTACGCTCAGTCCTATGCCAAGACGGTCAGCGAGGCCCAGTCCGCCGGCAAGCTGGCCAATGACAGCGCCGACGGCAAGCGCGTCGCCGCCATCGCCAAGCGCCTGATCCCGCAGACCGCGGCCTTCCGCCCGGATGCGGTGAACTGGGACTGGCAGGTCAACCTGGTGCAGAGTGATGAACTCAACGCCAACTGCGGCCCGGGCGGCAAGATCTTCGTCTACAGCGGCCTGATCGATCAGCTCAAACTGACCGATGACGAACTGGCGGCGGTGATGGGCCACGAGATCGCCCACGCCCTGCGCGAGCACAGCCGCGAGCAGATGTCGCGGGCCTATGCCATCCAGATGGGCGAGAACCTCGGTGGCGCCCTGCTGGGCGTTGGCCAGGGCGGCATGCAGCTGGCCGACCAGGTGTCCCAGGTAGCCCTGAGCCTGCCGTTCAGCCGCGGCAACGAGAACGAAGCCGACCTGATCGGCCTGGAGCTCTCGGCGCGCGCCGGCTACAACCCCAATGCCGCCATCACCCTCTGGCAGAAGATGGCCCAGGCCAGCCAGGGCAAGCAGCCGGCGGAATTCCTCAGTACCCACCCGTCCGACGCCAACCGCACTAAGGCCCTGCAGGCGGCGATTCCCAAGGTGATGCCGCTGTACGAGGCGGCGAAGAAGGGTTGAGGTTTTGGTTGGGGATTGGGGTTTTTCCTCACCCCAACCCTCTCTCAGGGGAGAGGGGGCAGCTCTGGCGCCGAGGTATAGCCGTAGGTTGGGCTGAGCGCAGCGAAGCCCAACAGCATTACCGCCGCCGGGCGCTGTAGACCTTGAAGCCGTCGCGTTCGGCCAGGGTGCGGCAATTGCCGAAGGCCGCCTCGATCAGTGGCGGATAGCGCAGGAAGCTGTTGGCCACCAGGCGCAATTCGCCGCCGGGCTTTAGATGACGCACCGCCTCGGCCAGCAGGGTCTCGGTGGTGCGGTAGTCGGTCTTCACGCCGCTGTGAAAGGGCGGATTGCTGACGATGGCGGCGAGCCCGGTAGGCGCTGCGGCGATGCCATCACCACTGATCACCGTTCCGCTCAGACCGTTGGCCGCCAGGGTCTGACGACTGCTGGCCACGGCGAAGGCGTCCACGTCCAGCAGATGCAGGGTGCTGGAGGCATAGCGGCGCGCCAGGGCGGCGCCGACCACGCCCGCGCCGCAACCGAAGTCCAGTACCGCGCCCTCGGGTAGACCGTCGAGCTGGTCCAGCAGCAGCGCCGTGCCCACGTCCAGCCGGCCATGGCTGAACACGCCTGGCAGGCTGAGAATTTCCAGGTTCACCCCAGCCCGGTCCAGTGGCTGGCGTTGCAGCCAGGCGTCCGGCTGCGGATCGGCCGAGGTGCGAGGGCCGTGCACCACCCACAGCTGGCAATGGCGAGCACTGTCGAGCTTGCTGGCCTTACCGAAGGCGCCCAGCTGGCGCGCGGCGCGTTCGATACCGGCCTTCTTTTCACCGACCAGAAAGAGACTGCCTTCGGCCGGCAGGCAGCGAGTCAGGGCGGTGAGCAGGAAGTCGGTGGCCTCGCGGGACTTGGGCAGAAACAGCACGGCACTGGCGAAGTCGCCCGCCGGGGGTTCGATCCCCAGACTGACGCGACCCGGATAGCGCCGGACCAGCTGTTCGGCCTCACCCGCATGCCAGCTCCAGCCGCTGGCCGCGGGCAGGGTGCCGAGCAGGTCATCGGCCGGCAAGCCGGCGAGCAGCAAGGCGCCGCCAAAGCGCTCGGGGTGACGGAGGAGGACTTCGCTGCGCGGATCCATGGGGCTACCTGGCGAAAAAAGCGCGAACTTTAGCAGACCACCCGGTGCGGCGTGCCGGCGAAATGGCCCTCGGCATTGGCGGCGAGCTGGCCGATGATCCGTTGACGCGCCTCGCGACTACCCCAGGCGTTGTGCGGGGTGACGATCAGTCGCGGAATGTCGCTGGCGAGCAACGGATTGCCGTCGCGCGGGGGCTCTACGCTAAGCACATCGGTGGCGGCGCCGGCCAGGTGGCCGCGTCTCAGGCAATCGGCCAGGGCCTGTTCGTCGACGATGCCGCCGCGGGCGGTGTTGACCAGGAAGGCCGTGGATTTCATCGCCGCCAGTTCCGCCGCACCGATCAGGCCGCGGGTCTGTTCGGTCAGCGGGCAGTGCATCGTCAGGGCATCCACCTGGGGCAGCAGCTCGGCCAGCGGCAGGCTGCCCGGGCGCGCCGGGCGACCGGGCAACTGCCCTACCAGGGTCTGCATGCCGAAGGCTTCGGCCAGCCGCTTCACCGCGCTGCCCAGCTCGCCGAGGCCGAGCAGGCCGAGGGTCTTGCCTTCCAGCTCGACGATCGGATGGTCCAGCAGGCAGAACTGGCTGGCGGTCTGCCAGCGACCGGCACGGACGTCCGTCTGGTAGTCCGGCAAGCGGGTCGCCAGGGCCAGCAGCAGCGCCAGGGTGTGCTGGGCGACCGAGGCGGTGCCGTAGCCCTGGCAGTTGCAGACGCGCACGCCCTGGGCGCGCGCGGCTTCCAGGTCGATGTTGTTGGTGCCGGTGGCGCTGACCAGTATTAGCTTCAAATCCGGGCAGGCGGCCAGGATGGCGGCGTTCAGCACCACCTTGTTGACGATGGCGACCTGGGCGCCGGCCAGGCGCGCCGCGACCTCGTCCGGGGCGCTCGCCGGATGGAGTTCCAGCTCGTCGAACACCGCGCGCAAGGGCGCCGGGTCCAGATCGCCGAGGTCGAGAGAGGCATAGTCGAGGAACACGGCGCGAACGGGCATGACGACTCCAGCGGAAAGAGAAGGGAGGTCCGAGCCTAGCAGCCGCGGGTCGTCCAGGAAAACCGCCCGCTCGCGGCTGGAGTATGCTGGAGGGATGAATTATCTCGCGCACCTGCACCTGGGCGGCCCCAGCCGCGAAGATCGCCTCGGCAGCCTCTATGGTGATTTCGTCAAGGGCTCGGCGGACGTCTGGCCTGCCGGAATCGCCGCCGGTATCCGGCTGCACCGGCGCATCGACGTCTATACCGACGACCACCCCCTGGTGATCAGGGCCAAGACCCGGTTGCCGGCGGCGCGGCGGCGGGTGGCCGGACTGCTGGTGGATGTCTTCTTCGATCACTGCCTGGCGCGCCTCTGGCACGACTATGCCGAGCAGTCGCTGCCGGGTTTCGTCGCGGACTGCTACCAGACCCTGCTGGAGGAGCCGGAACTGCCGCCACGGCTGGCCCGCATCGCACCCCTGATGGCGCATCAGGACTGGCTGGGCAGCTACCGGGATTTCGCCGTGCTGGAGCGAGTGGTGGAGGGCATGGCGGGGCGGCTGTCGCGTCCGGAACTGCTGGCCGGCGCCTTCGCCGAGCTGGAGGCCGCCTACGACGGCCTGCTGGCAGACTTTCGCGACTTCTATCCGCAGCTGCAGGCCTTCGCCGCCGCCGAGCGCGCGGCGCGCGTTTCCCGCTGAATCCCGAGGCGGGCGGCGATGGCCGCCTGGCACTGACCGGCCAGCATCTGCCGCGCCTGGCCCTGGGACAGGATGGCTGGCAGCAACTCGATCCTCAGGGTGGTGCCGCCGTTGTCCAGCAGGCGCAGCAGGTGGCTCACCAGGTCGTCGTCGCCGATGAAGGCCGCGGCCCGGTCAGGCTCGCCATGGCGCCAGTAGCTGAGCGCCACGGGTTGCAGCGGGGTGCCGGTGGCGATGGCCGGACTCAGCAGCCGGCCATGAAAGGTGCGCAGCACGCTGCCGTCGGTGGTGGTGCCCTCGGGAAAAAGCGCCAGTGACAGGCCCTGGGTCAGGCGCGTGGTCAGCGCCTCGCCCAGGGCGTCACCGCGTTCGGCGCCACGGCGGATGAACAGGGTGCCGGCCTGGCGCGTCAGCCAGCCGGCGAAGGGCCACTCCGCCACCTCCGCCTTGGACAGGAAGCCCAGCGGCCGCAAGCTGCCGAGGGCAACGATATCCAGCCAGGACACATGATTGGCCAGCCAGAGGTGGGTGCCGCGCGGTACCTCGCCGTGGACCTCCAGGCGCAGGCGCAGGGTCCGGGCCAGCAGCTGGAAGAAACGTCGCGTCAGCCGTTGCCGCAACCCCAGGCAGGGCCGGCGACTGAGCGCTACCGCCAGCGCCACCGTCAGGGCGAACAGCGCCCCGAGCAGCAGCGCGGCCAGGACCGGCAGCAGCCGCATGGCGAGGCGCAGTCGCCTCATACCGCGGCCTTGAAGTGACGGGCATAGCGCGGGCAGAGGTCTTCGCGCTTGAGCAGGATGAAAACGTCGGCCACGCCGAATTCCGGATCCCAGCAAGGCGCGCCGCAGACCTGGGCGCCCAGGCGCAGATAGGCCTTGAGCAGGGGCGGCAGCTGCACCACCAGGTTGTCGGGCACGGCGACGAAGGGCAGCGGGCGCCGCGGCGTGGCGCGGATCGCCGGGATACGGTCGTCCCGCGCGGCCTGGCGCAGCAGGGCGGCGGCTTGCAGGCCGCCGTCGGCCATGGGCACGCTGGCGCAGCCCATGAGGTAGCGATAGTCGCCGCAGGCCATGATCTCGGCCAGTTCCGCCCACAGCAGGGCGATGGCGGCACCGGTGCGATGCCCGGGCGCCACGCAGGTGCGGCCGATCTCCAGCAGCGGACCCTGCAGGCCATCCAGGCCTTCCAGCTGGAATTCGCTTTCGCTGTAGAGACTGCCCAGGCGCTCGCGGCGGCGCCCGTCGAGCAGCCGCGTGGTGGCGATCAGCTCGCCGCTGCGCAGGTCGCGCACCCCCAGGTGCAGGCAGTGGGCGTCGTAGGCGTCCTGGTCGAGGTTGTCGGCGAAATGCACGCCGTAGGTGCTGCCGAAGACCGCAGCTCGCAGGCGCTGGGCAGCGCGGATATCCGCGGCGGTCGACAGGCGTTCGGCGCGCAGCGCGGGCGGTGCGGACACTGGAATCGGCATGGCAGGGCTCCGGCAGTGGGTATGCAGCAAACCCTAGGTAGCCGGGATGACAGCGCCGTGAAGCGGCCATGGCGATTGCGTGACGAGCGGTCGAGCACAGTTGCAGGGGCGCCCTCCAGATGCCTCCGGGCGCCAGGGGACTGACCGAACGCATTCGCAATTGCTAGGTTGGACGCGTAGACTGATGCGTCATCCTATTTTTTTCCCAGCATGAAGGTTCTGGCCATGCAGATCGCGGCGAACACGGCAGTATCCATCGACTACACCCTGACCAACGACGCCGGCGAAGTCATCGACAGCTCCGCTGGTGGTGCTCCGCTGGTATACCTGCAAGGCGCGGGCAACATCATTCCCGGCCTCGAGCGCGCCCTGTCCGGCAAGCAGGCGGGTGACGAGCTGAAGGTGGCCATCGAGCCGGAAGACGCCTACGGCGAATACACCCCCGAACTGGTTGCCACCCTGGGCAAGGAAATGTTCGAAGGCGTGGACGAGCTGGAAGTGGGCATGCAGTTCCACGCCTCCGGCCCGGATGGCGCCATGCAGATCGTCACCGTGCGTGACATCGACGGCGATCAGGTCACCGTCGACGGCAACCATCCCCTGGCCGGCCAGCGTCTGAATTTCGACGTCAAGGTGGTCAACGTGCGTGCGGCCAGCGACGAAGAAATCGCCCACGGCCACATCCATGGCGAAGGCGGTCACCAGCACTAAGCCTGACAACAGGTTCCCACAACGCCCGTGTCCGGCAATGCCGGCACGGGCGTTGTCGTTTGTGGCGTCCGTGCAGAGTGACCTCACTTCAACCCTCTCCCGCAGGGAGAGGGGGTTGGTTGGGTGGTGTGGCGGCTCCATCGCCGCAGCCCAACAGCGGGAAGCTGCAGTATCCGTCGTGACGGTCCGGATTCGTTGGGCTTCGCTGCGCTCAACCCAATCTACGCGGAGGCCAGCCGCAGGTTGAGTGAGGCGGCTCCAGTGCCGAAGCCCAGCGCCGCCAAGCCGATCCCTCTCGCCAACGCCTTCTCGCTCAGCGCCGGCCCACCCTGGGCGCCACCCCGGTGCACGCTGATCGCTCAAGGTGCAGCGCACCGTCAGCAGATCCTGGGTATTTCCCTCAACTTGCTGTTTTCATTAGCTTTTCAAGTTTTTACCAAATGGTCCAAAGATGGCACAACGGTTGCAATTTCCCTGCTGCCGTCCTGCCCGGTGAACGTGCGTCGCGCTGTCTCCTTTCGTCCAACCCGTGAGGTCCGTCATGCCGCTGTCCAGTGTTCCCATCATCGATCTGGCCCCCTATTTTGCCGGCTCGGCCGCCGGCAAGCAGGCGGTGGCCAAGGCCGTCGACCAGGCCTGCCGCGATATCGGCTTTCTGGTCATCACCCATCACCAGGTGCCCGAGGAACTGGTCGAGCGGGTCTCGCGCCTTTCGCGGGCCTTCTTCGAGCTGCCGCTGGCGGAGAAGCGCAAGGCCGATCGGCCGCGCCCGGATCAGGTGCGCGGCTACAGCGCGGTGGCCGAGGAGAGTCTGTCCTACAGCCTGGAGGAGGCGGCACCGGGGGATCTCAAGGAGTCCTTTTCCATTGGTCCGCTGGATATCCCGGAGACGGCCTACTACCGCGGTCCGGAAGCCGGGCCGCACTTCGCGCCCAACGTCTGGCCGACCGCCATCCCCGGTTTCCGCGAGGCCTATGCCGAGTATTTCGCCGCCATGAGTGACCTGGCGCGCTCCCTGATGCGCCTCTTCGCCCTGGGGCTGGCGTTGCCGGAAACCTATTTCGACAGCCGCATCGATCGCCACATCAGCATGTTCCGCACCCTCTGCTATCCGCATCAGCAGGAGGCGGCGCTGCCCGGTCAGCTGCGCGCCGGGGCTCATACCGACTACGGCAGCCTGACCATCGTCCGTCCCGACGACGCGCCCGGTGGCCTGCAGGTGCGCAATGCCGATGGCGAGTGGGTGGACGTGCCCAAGGTGCCTGGCAGCTTCGTGGTCAACATCGGCGACCTGATGATGCAGTGGACCAACGATCGCTGGGTCTCGACCCTGCACCGGGTGGTGAATCCACCGGCGGATGCCGGTTGCGACACCCGCCGCCAGTCCCTGGTGTTCTTCCACCAGCCCAACTACGACACCCTCATCCAATGCCTGCCCGGTTGCGCCACGCCCGGCACGCCGCCGCGCCATGCGCCCATCACCTCGGGCGACCACCTGAGATCCAAGTTCATCAAGCAGACCACCTTCGGCGGGACCCAGACCGGCGTGCGGGTGGCCTGATGCCGAGTCTTTCCTACGTCAACGTCTTCGCCCAGGACGTGGTGGCCCTGAGCGGCTTCTACCAGCGGGTGTTCGATTTTCCCGAGATCGAGGCGATCCGCTCGCCGATCTTTCGCGGCCTGGACACCGGCAAGACCGCCATCGGCTTCAACGCGCCGGAGGCCTATGAGCTCTTGGGGCTGGACGAATTCGCCGGCAGTGAGGGCTGCCGCTTCCTGCTCAACCTGGAGGTGGACAGCCGCGCCGAGGTGGACCAGCTGGTGCCGGTGGCCGAGGCCGCCGGTGCCCGCCTGCTGAAGGCGCCCTACGAAACCTACTACCACTGGTACCAGGCGGTGCTGCTGGACCCGGAAGGCAACGTGTTCCGTATCAACCACATGTTGTAGACAAGGCTAAGGACGAGACGATGCTGAGCAGATGGCTGGGAAGAGTGGCGTGCGTGCTGGCGCTGATGGGGCTGGGTACCGTGGCGCAGGCGGACGACGAGGGCTTCACCCTCAAGGGCGAGCCGAAGATCGCCATGCTGTATTTCACCGCCAAGAACGACGGCGGCTGGACCCAGGCCATGGACGAGGCACGGGTGAAGATCGAGAAGGAACTGGGCCTGAAGATCCAGTTCGTGGAGAACGTGCCGGAGACCGCCTCGGCCATCCGCCCGGCCGCCGAGCGCTTCATCAAGCGCGGCGCCAACATCGTCATCGGTACCGCCTTCGGCTACTCCGACACCTTCAAGCAACTGGCCGAGCAGTATCCCGAGGTGGCCTTCCTCAACGCCTCGGGCACCACCAATGGGCGCAACCTGGAATCCTTCTACGGCCGTACCTACGAAAGCCAGTACCTCTGCGGCATGGCCGCGGGCGCGGCGTCCAAGACCGGCAAGCTGGGCTTCGTCGCCGCCAATCCCTTCGGCGTTGTGAACTGGACCATCAACGCCTACGAGCTGGGCGCCCGGCAGATGAATCCCAACGCCATCCTCACGGTGATCTACACCGGCAGCTGGAACGATCCGGTCAAGGAGCGCGCCGCGGCCGCCGCGCTGATCGACCAGGGCGCCGACGTCATCGGTCAGCACGTGGACACCCCCACGCCGCAGATCGTCGCCCAGGAGCGCGGCGTTTATGGCACCGGCCACCACCGCGACATGCGCCAGTTCGCGCCCAAGGCCACCCTCTGCTCCTCGGTGTGGGTCTGGGATCGCTTCCTGGTGCCGGAGCTCAAGCGCGTCATCGCCGGCCACTGGAAACCCGCGCCCAACGGTGCCCTGGTGTCCATGGCCGACGGCGGCACCGACATCGCCGGCTTCGGCGATGCCGTGCCCAAGGCGGCCCAGGAAAAGATCCTCGCCGAGCGCGAGGCCCTGCTCAAGGGCAAGCAGATCTACGCCGGCCCCCTGAGCGATCGCGACGGCAAGGAGCGGGTCGCCGCCGGCCAGGTGCTGTCCGACCCGGCGCTGTGGCAGATGGACTGGTTCGTTCAGGGCGTGACGACGCAGAAGTAGCGGTTCACCCCTGGGTAGGGTGGAAAACCGCGCAGCGTTTTCCACGGAGGCGATCCTTGGACAAAGGCCGACCGGCATGAAAAGACACAACGCCCTGCAACTGCGTGGCGTCGGCAAGACCTTCGATGGCTTCCAGGCGCTGCAGCAGGCGGATTTCCTGGTGCGCTGGGGCGAGGTGCATGCGCTGCTCGGCGAGAACGGCGCAGGCAAGTCGACGCTGATGAACATCGCCGCCGGCCTCTATGCGCCAGAGACCGGCGAGCTCCTGGTGGACGACAACCCGGTGCGGCTACGCGGTCCGGCGGACGCCGCCCGCTTGCACATCGGCATGGTCCACCAGCACTTCAAGTTGGTGCGACCCTTCAGCGTGGCGGAGAACGTGTTGCTCGGCCTGCCGGCGGGGCAGGGTAGCCATCGCCGGCGCCTGGCCGAGATCAGCGAGCGCATCCGCCAGCAGGCGGCTGCCCTGGGCTTTGCCATCCGCCCGGAGCAGCGCGTAGCCGAGCTGTCCATCGCCGAACAGCAGCGGGTGGAAATCCTCAAGGTGTTGCTGGCCGGGGCGCGCATCCTCATCCTCGACGAGCCCACCGCGGTGCTCACCGACGGCGAAGGCGAGCGGCTGTTGCAGACCCTGCGCGCCCTGGCGGCGGAGGGCGCGGCGGTGGTGCTGGTGACCCATCGCATGCAGGACGCCCTGACCTACGCCGACCGCCTCACGGTGATGCGCGGCGGTCGCACCCTGCGCAGTCTGGACCCCGCCGAGGTGTCGGTGGACGAACTGGTACGCCTCACCGTGGGCGATGCCCAGCCGCTCGCTGACACTCCGCGAGGTGCCGTCGGGGCACCGCTGCTCACGGTGCGTGGCCTGCGCACCCCGGAACGCGGCGGACGGCGCGCGCTGGACGGTATCGACCTGGAGCTGCGCGCTGGCGAGATCTATGGCATCGCCGGGGTCGGCGGCAACGGCCAGGGCGAACTGGCCGACGTCTTGATGGGCCTGCCGCAGCCCTACGAAGGCGAGGTGCGGCTGGAGGGCTTCGGCGATCTGGCCGCGGCCGCCAGCGCCCGACGCCGCGACCTGCGCATCGCCGCCATTCCCGCCGACCGCTATGGCAGCGCCCTCGCCGGAGGCCTGTCGGTGGCCGACAACTTCGCCATCGGCGCGGTGCACAGCGGTCGCTTTGGTGGTTTCGCCCGCCTGGATCGCCGCGCCCAGGAAGCGGCGACCCAGGCGGCGGTCACGCAATTCGATGTCCAGGGCGTGCGCTCGGTGCGGCAGAAGGCGGCGCTGCTGTCGGGCGGCAACGCCCAGAAGTTGGTGATCGCCCGGGAATTTAGCCGCGAGCCATGTCTGGTATTGGCCCACAGCCCCAGTCGTGGCCTCGACGTGCGCGCCGGCGCCGAGGTGCAGGCACGGCTGCTGGCCGCCCGCGAGGCCGGCGCCGCGGTGTTGCTGATCAGCGAAGACCTGGACGAGGTACTGGCCCTCGCCGACCGCATCGGGGTGATGAGCGCCGGACGCCTCGTCGCCGAATTCCAGCGACCCGCCGATCGCCAGGCGATCGGCCATGCCATGGTGAATCATGCTTGAACCCCTGAGTGCTCCCCTGGCCGAGGTCGATAGCCCGCGACCACGGCAACCGCTGTTCAGCCGCCGCTACACCCTGGAGATCCGCCAGCAGCTGGCCTGGCCTTGGCAGGCGCTGATTCTCGGCCTGGCGTTGCTGCTGGGGCTGGGCCTGTCCGCTGCCATCCTGGTGCTGGCCGGGGTGCCGGCCGGCGAGTTGCTCAACGAATTCGTGATCGCCACCCTGTTCGATGCCCAGAGTCTGCAGGCCACCCTGTTCCAGGCCGCGCCGGTGATCCTGGTGGGCCTGGCCGGTTGCCTGGCCTTTCGCGCGCGCTTCTGGAATCTGGGGCTGGAAGGCCAGATGATCTGGGGGGCCCTCGGTGCCACGGCGGTGTCGCTGTTCGAGATCGGTCCGGAAGCCCTGCGCCTGCCGCTGATGCTGGTGGCGGCATTGCTCGGCGGCCTGCTCTGGGCGCTGGCGCCCCTGCTGCTCAAGCTGCGCCTGGGGGTCAACGAGATCATCGCCTCGCTGATGCTCAACTACATCGCCGCCAACTTCCTGCTGCACCTGGTGTTCGGTCCCTGGAAGGACCCGCGCGACGCCTTTCCCTATTCGCCGCTGTTCCGCCCCTTCGAGCGGCTGCCGGAGTTGCTACCCGGGCTGAGTCTGGCGGTGCCCCTGGCGCTGCTGGTGGCGGTGCTGGCCTGGTGGTTCGTCGCCCTGAGTCGCGCCGGGCTGTACCTGAGATTCGTCGACGCCAATCCACGGGTGGCCGGCGCCGTGGGCGTGCCGGTGCGCGCCACCATCCTCGCCACGGTGCTGGCTTCCGGCGCCCTGGCCGGGCTGGCCGGTTTCGTGGTGGCGGCCGGGCAGGAAGGGCGGCTGACCCAGTCCTTCTATCAGGGCTACGGCTTCTCCGGGATCCTCATCGCCTTCCTGGCGCGCAACAACCCGCTGGCCGCCGCCGTGGTGGCCTTCCTGGTGGCGACCCTGTTCGTCGCCGGGCGCAATCTGCAGGTGTTCTACCAGATCCCCTTCGCCATGGTGCAGCTGATCCAGGCGCTGATCGTCATCTGCGTGGCGTCCTCGGATTTCTTCATCCGCCATCGGCTCAGACGCAGCCAGGGAGGTGCCGCTTGAACCTGCTCGCCAGCTGGCTGGGTAACGTCCCCGACTTCGCCATACCCTACGCCCTGGCGGCGCTGGGGCTGATCCTCACCGAGCGATCCGGGGTGCTGGCCCTGCATGCCGAGGGCCTGATGCTGGTGGGCGCGCTGTTCGGCATCGGTGCGCAACTGGCCTTGGGCAATGCCGGCCTGGCACTGCTGGCGGCCATGGGCGCGGCGGCGCTGGTGTCGCTGCTGTTCGCCGTCATGGTGATCTGGCTGCGCATCAACCAGGTGATTGCCGGCCTGACCCTGGTGTTCTTCTGCCAGGGCCTCACCGGCCTGCTCGGCACCCTCTGGGGCTGGACCAACCAGCCGGTGTCCGGGCTGCCGGCGCTGGCGCTCTGGCCGCTGTCGGAGCTGCCGCTGGTGGGACGGCTGTTCCAGCAGAACCTGCTGGTCTATCTGACCCCGCTGATCTTCTTCACGGTGATCGCCTGGCTTGAACGCACCACCCCCGGGCTGCGTCTGCGGGCGGTGGGCGAGAATCCCCAGGCGGCCGATGCGGCAGGACTCTCGGTGGCCGGCTACCGGCTGCTGGCGATCCTCGCCGGCGCGGCGCTGGTGGGTCTGGCCGGGGGCTACATCGCCGTGCTCAGCACCAAGCTGTGGATCGCCGAGATGACCGGTGGTCGTGGCTGGATCGCCGTGGCCCTGGTGATCTTCGCCCGCTGGTCGCCCTGGCGCGCCCTGGCCGGGGCGCTGCTGTTCGGCTGCATCGAGGCGCTGATTCCGCAACTGGCCGCCGCCGGGGTGCGGCTGTCGCAATACTTCATCCTGATGGCGCCCTATGCCGTCACCCTGGGCGTGATGATCTGGGTCGCCCTGGCCGGGCGTGACCGCCTGAGTCAGCCCGGCGCCCTGGGCGAAGCCTATGTTCGCGAGGAGCGTCGATGAACCTGCGTGCTTTCGTCTATGAGGAACCCCGCCTGCTGGCGCGAGCGGACTTCGCCGATTACCTGGACCCGAGCACCACGGCGGTGCTGTCCATCGACCTGCACCGCGGCCACCTGGACGCCTCGCCGGAGTGCCCCTGCCCGGCGCCCCGCGCCCGTGACCTGGTGGCGCCGGTGGACGCCTTCCACCGCCAGGCTCGCGCCTTGGGCGTGCGTATCGTCCATGTGAAGTCGGTGCTGCGCGCCAATGGCGCCGACGACCTGGGCGGTATTCCTGCGGCTTGGCGGCGGACCTTTCCGCTGCACGTCGGACCGATTCCCAATGCCGACGCCCATGCCCTGGAAGGCTCGCCCTGGACCGAGCTGCTCACCGAGGTCCTGCCCGAGGATCTGCGGGTGGAAAACAAGCGGCGGCTGTCGGCCTTCTATCCCACCGACCTGGACTTCCTGCTGCGCAACCAGCGCATCACCACCGTGGTGCTGGATGGCGGCTTCACCGACTGCTGCGTGCTCAACACCGCCTTCGACGCCAGCAACCGCACCTACAGGGTCATCGTCCTGCGCGATCTGGTGCGGGGAACCGATGAAAGCCTGGAGCGTGCGGCGCTGAGCATGGTCTCCCTGCACCTGGGGCTGGTGATGGAATCCCAGGATCTGCTCGCGGCCTGGGGTAATGGCGGCGGCCCTTGAGTACGGTCCGTTGGGCTTCGACGATGGAGCCGTCTCAACCCAACCTACGTGGGGAATGGGTTCTTGTAGGTTGGCGCTGAGCGCAGCGCAGCCCAACGCTTCAGGGCACTCTCGACAACACCGTGAAGGCGCGGAAGCGCTCCTTGAGATTGCCGGGGCGGGCGCCCTGCCAGAGCAACTGCCAGCCCGGCGGTACCGTCACGGCTTCGTGCCACTCGTCCTGCACCACCAGTACCCGGCAGGGCACCTGGTGCAGACTGCTCAGCGCCTGAGGGGGATAGCCGCTGTAGACGTGCAGCATGGAGCGCTCCGATTCGCCCAGGCCATAGCTGGCCACGCAGTCCGTCCGGGGCAGCACCCGCTGCAGCGCGGTGAAGGGCCGTGCATAGCTGTTGCCCAGGTCGACCCAGGGTAGCCAGAGGCTGTTGGCCAGGGTCCAGCTGACCGTCAGGCCGACGAACCAGGCGCTGGCGGCTGCCAGCTGTGCACGCAGCGCCAGGGTGACGCCCCAGCCGACCAGGGCGAGCAGCGCGACCGCCCAGGCCAGGGGACTCGGCGCCAGGCGTTCCGTGATCGGCAAGTGCTCGCGGATCAGGTGCGGCCAGGGCAAGGCCCAGCCCAGGGCCAGACCGATACCGCCCAGGGCCAGCAGGACGATGAGCGGCGTCCAGAGTGCCACGCTGGCATCACGGCCGAGGCGAGCGATGACCGGCGGTGGCTGCAATCGCGCCGCCAGCAGCGCCAGGGCCGGAAACAGCGGCAGCAGATAGAGGCTGCGAAACACCGCCGACTTGAGCAGCACCGCCAGGCAGACGAGCGCATAGAGCACCACCGTGGCCAGTCCCGGATGCCGACCCAGCCGCTTCAGCGGGCTGCCGCCACGGCGATACAGCTGCCAGAGCGTGGCGCCGAGCAGGATCAGCCCGGTGGGGAAGGACAGCGCCAGCAGATCCTCCAGGCTGGAGAGCAGTCCGTCGGTATCGCTGTTGCGCGCCTCCAGGCCGAAGAAGCGGCCGATATTGTTGGTCCACAGCCAGGTATGGAACAGCTCCGGCGCCCGGTGCCAGAGCAGCGCCGGCCAGAGCAGCAACCAGGGCAGGGCGGCCAGGCTGGCGGCGAGCAGCCAGTGACGTCCTTCCGGCTCGACCAGCCGCCGAGGCCAGCAGAGCGCGCAGAGCAGCCCGGTGAGGCCCAGCACCCCGGGCACCAGCAGGCCCTTGCTCATGAAGGCGATGCCCAGGCCGCTGCCGAACAGCAGACCCTGGCGCCAGGGGTGGCGATTATCGTGCAGCTGGGCGGCAAGACCGGCGAGGCCCAGGGTGGCGCCGGCCAGCTGGGGCACGTCGGCGATCAGCAGATGACTGTGCTGGACCACCCCGAGCATGCCCAGCAGGGCGAGCACGGCCTCGCGCCGGCGACCGGGCAGCAGCCGCTGGGTCAGCCAGGCGAGGGCGGCCAGGGTTACCAGCATCCAGCCCAGCACCGCCAGCCGCGCGCCGTCGGGGACGCTCAGCCAGGGCGCGGACAACCGCGCGGCGAGGGCGCCGGTCCAGTACATCAGCGGCGGCTTTTCCATGAAGGGCTCTATCCCGACCCGGGGAATCAGCCAGTCCGGGGTGGTGAGGAAATTCCACACCATGCCGAAGGAATAGGGCTCGTCGGCCTTCCACAGACCACGGCCGAACAGACCGGCGAGCAGGTAGGCGGCCAGGCAGCCAAGCAGCAAGGCCCGCTCCAGCGGTGCGGCGCTTGGAGAGGCAGGGGATGAAGAAGAGCGCACGGCAGGGACTCTTGGTGGAATCCTGTCGGTATACGGGAGTTGGCTTAGAGGGGGCTTAAGGGGTTAGCGGGGGATGACTGACGTAAGGGGCCAGGGGGCCAATCTCGGCCTTGGCGGGCCGTCGATGTGGCCCCTCCTACGGGTTGGATTGGGCGTGTAGGAGCGGCCCATGGCCGCGACTGCTTTTGGTACTTTGGCCCAGCTATTGGTACCTTGGCTGTTTATCGAGTGCTCGGATAGCTCTTGTTTCGCCTGGCCGGCAACTTACTTTTCTTTGCTTGCGGATCACCGCCCGGTGCAAAGAAAAGTAAGCAAAAGAAAGCACGCCCTGACAGTTCGGCCCGGCGCAAAGCGCCGGGTCTTCTCGCTCCGGCGCCTTGTTCGGCGTCCTGCCTCGCAACCCCCGCCACGACACCGGAACTCGGCCTCACTAACGGGGACTAGGCGCCAGCCTGGAATTTAGGGAGCGCTTGCAGAGAGGCCATCGCGATTCGTAGCGTGGAAAACCGCGTAGCGTTTTCCACTGCTGGGCACCTAAGCCATCAGTGGACAAGGCTTCGCCGTTGTCCACGCTACGGCCGCTTACGGTTCTTCAACCAAAACCTTCAGGTTGGCGAAATCGCCCCGTTCAGGAGGGCGAACGCCAGTGTCGTGGAGTGGGTCGAGCCGCATGGATGCGGCGAGAGGCCTAACGGGCCATGGACGGCCCGTGTAGGCCGACCCCGGAGCGGCGCTGGGGTGAGTGGCCCCGCAGCGCAGCGGAGGGCCGGATGGTGGGGCAAGCGTTTTTGCTCACTTTTTTAGCGACTGAAAAAAGTGAGTCGCCCGGGTGGGCGAAACAAGAGGTACCAGCAAAGCTCGATAAATTAGCCAGGGCACTGATAAGCCATGGCATCCCGGCCAAACATCCGCAAAGTTGGGCTTCGCTTCGCTCAACCCAACCCAACCTACGGACCCACCTGGCAAGCCTCAGGCCAGGTGCTGCAACCGCTCCACCAGCTGCGCATGCAGCTGCGGATCGCCGCAGGCCAGGATGGCGCCGCCTTGTTGGGCATCGCCGCCATCCCAGGCGGTCATGCGGCCGCCGGCGCCTTCGATGATGGGGATCAGCGCCTGGACGTCGTAGGGCTGCAGGCCCGCTTCGATGATGACGTCGACGAAACCCGAGGCGAGCATGCAGTAGGCGTAGCAGTCGCCGCCGAAGCGGGCCAGCTGCACCTCGGCGGCCACGGCGTCGAAGGCGGCCAGGCGCTCGGGGGTGTCGAAGATGTCGCGGCTGGTGCACATCAGCCGGGCCTGGGCCAGGTTGGCGCAGGCGCGAGTGCGCAGGGCCGCGCCATTGCGCCAGGCGCCGGCGGGGGTGCCCAGGTAGCGCTCGCCGGTGAAGGGCTGGTTCATCACCCCGATCACCGGACGGTTGCCGTCGTTGAGCGCCACCAGGGTGCCCCACAGCGGCAGGCCGGTGATGAAGGCGCGGGTGCCGTCGATGGGATCGAGTACCCAGCTCAGGGGGCTGCTGCCGGCGACGTTCTCTTCTTCCTCGCCGAGGATGCCGTGATCCGGATGCTCGGCCTGGATGAGTTCACGCATGGCCCGTTCGGCGGCCTTGTCGGCGATGGTCACCGGGTCGTAGCGGCGACCGGCGATGGCCGCGTCGCCCTTGTCGTCCACCGCCAGCTGGGCGCGGAAGTAGGGCTGGATGGCCACGGCGGCGGCGTCGGCCAAGCGCTCGGCGAAGCGTTCGTAGTAGGAAATCTCGGCAGCGGTCAGGCTCATGCTCATTTCACCAGGCGGGCGTCGAGGCTGTTCTGCGCCAGGCGCCGGGCCTGCTCCTGGGTCATGCCCAGGCCTTCGTGCAGGGCCATGAAGTTCTCGGTGACGTAGCCGCCGAAGTAGGCCGGGTCGTCCGAGTTGACGGTGACCTTGAGGCCGCGGTCGAGCATCTTGAGGATGGTGTGCTGGCTCATGTCGTCGAACACGCAGAGCTTGGTGTTGGACAGCGGGCAGACGGTGAGCGGGATCTGCTGGTCGACCAGGCGGGCCATCAGGCGCTCGTCCTCGAAGGCGCGCACGCCGTGGTCGATCCGCACCACGCCGAGCTGGTCGAGGGCTTCCCAGATGTACTCCGGCGGACCTTCCTCGCCGGCGTGGGCGACGGCCGGAAAGCCTTCGGCACGGGCACGGGCGAAGACACGCTTGAACTTGCTCGGCGGATGACCCTTTTCCGAGCTGTCCAGGCCGACGGCGACGAAATGATCGCGGAACGGCAGCGCCTGGTCCAGGGTGGCCTGGGCGGCATCCTCGGAGAGGTGGCGCAGAAAGCTCAGGATCAGCCCGCTGGTCACGCCCAGTTGCTGCTCGCCGTCGCTCAGCGCCTGGGTGATGCCGCGCACCACCACCTCGAAGGGAACGCCGCGATCGGTGTGGGTCTGGGGATCGAAGAAGGGCTCGGTGTGGATGACGTTCTGCTCCTTGCACTTGAGCAGATAGGCCCAGGTCAGGTCGTAGAAGTCCTGCTCGGTGCGCAGCACGTCGGCACCGGCGTAGTAGAGGTCGAGGAATTCCTGCAGGTTGCCGAAGTTGTAGGCGGCGCGCAGGGCTTCGACATCGCCCCAGGGCAGGGCGACGCCATGGCGCTCGGCCAGCTTGAACAGCAGTTCGGGCTCCAGGGTGCCTTCCAGGTGCAGGTGCAGTTCGGCCTTGGGCAGGGCGTTGAGCCAGTCGTACATGGGAGCCTCGGGATAGCTTGAATCGGAAAAGATGGACGATTGTCGCACGCTTTGCCGGGTTTTCCGCAGGCATCCGGGTTCCCACTGACCGATGTACGGTGGCTTCGTCGGTCAGAAATTCCCAGCGTTCCACGCTTTGCGCCAGCAAAAGGCCATAACACCCGCACGGGGTCCGGATCTGACTACAATCGGGACGCATGGCTCCAAACACCAAGCGTGAGGTATCCGTGCAGACCGTTCAGGATTACGTTGGCGGCAAGAACAACAATCTCAATCTGATTCGCATGATCGCGGCGCTCGCCGTGGTCTTCAGCCACAGCTTCGCCATCTCCAGTGGCACCGCCACGGCGGAACCCGGGCGTGAGAGCCTGGGCATGACCCTCGGCGACATCGCGGTCGACATCTTCTTCATCACCAGCGGTTTTCTGGTCACCAAGAGTCTGCTCAGCCGCGCCGACATCATCGACTTCGTCTGGGGCCGCGCCCTGCGCGTGGTGCCGGGGTTGCTGGTGATGCTGATGCTGACGGTGCTCGGCCTCGGCGCCTGGCTGACCCGGGCACCGCTGCAGGATTATCTGAGCGATCCCCAGACCTGGTTCTATCTGCTGAAGAACACCGGGCTGATCGCCGGCGCCGAATTCGACCTGCCCGGGCTGTTCGAGGGCAATCCGCTGCAGACCATCGTCAACGGCTCGCTGTGGACGCTGCCTTTCGAGGTGGGCATGTACGGCGCCCTGGCGCTGCTGTGGCTGGCCGTGCTCTGGCTGCGCCTGGACAGCCGGCACTTCCAGCGCGCCATCCTGCTGTTCGCCGCCGGTGCCGTGCTGTTCAAGCTGTTCGCCTATTACTTCTTCGCCAGCGAATCGCACCTGCTGCGGCTGTTCCAGATGTTCTTTCTGGGGGGCGCCTTCTATGTGCTGCGCGGCTACATTCCGCTGTCGCGCGCGCTGTTCGCTGCCGCCGTGGCGCTGCTGGCGGTGGCAACCCCCGACCGGGACAGCTTCTTCCTGGTCTACAACCTGACGCTGGGTTACGTGCTGCTCTACCTCGCCTTCGTCCCGGGCGGGCGCATCCGCGCCTTCAACGAGGTGGGCGACTATTCCTACGGGCTCTACATCTATTCTTTCCCGGTGCAACAGACCCTGGCGGCGGTGATCCCCGGCATCGAGGCCTGGACCATGGTGCTGCTCTCGATCGGCATCACCCTGCCGTTGGCGGTGGTCTCCTGGTTCCTGGTGGAGCGCCATGCCCTGGGCTATCGCCAGGCCTGCGCCTCGGGCACCAAGGCGGTGTGGAAGCGCCTGGCGCCGCGCGCCCGGGTGGGCTGACTAGCCTGCCACGCGGCAGGAGCGCAGGCGGCCAGGGCCGGGGGATGTAGCGGGGTGCGAGCGTTTTGCCGTCTACGGCGGTCGTAACAAGGCATTGCTCAACCAAGGACGCCCCTTTCCATGCTTGCTGCCCTCAAAGACGAAACCCTGCTGCTGGTCGCCATCGGCGCCACGGTGCTGGCCTATGTGTTCGAACACGCCCTGCTCGGCGGTGGCCAGACCCTGGCGCTGATCGCGGCTGGCGGTCTGATCGCCGCCATCATCTGCGCGGCCATGCGCGTGGCCCACCACGCCGAACTGCTGGCGGAAAAGGTCGGCGATCCCTACGGCACCATGATCCTGACCCTCTCCGCCGTGCTGGTGGAGGTGATCATCCTGGCGATCATGATGAGCCACGACCACTCGCCGACCCTGGCCCGCGACACCATCTATGCCGCGGTGATGCTGGACATGAACGGCATCATCGGCCTGGCCGCCCTGCTCGGTGGCCTCAAGCATGGCGAACAGCCCTACAACGACGATTCCAGCCGCAGTTACGGGGTGATGATCATCACCGCGGTGAGCATCTCCATGCTGGTGCCGGAATTCATCCCCTCGGCCCAGTGGCATGTCTATTCCTTCTTCACCATCGGCGCCATGGCGCTGCTCTACGCCCTGTTCCTGCGCATGCAGACCGGCCCGCACAGCTATTTCTTCAGCTACAACTACCCGGACAAGAAGCGCAAGCGTCCGGCGGTCGAGGGTGAAACGGCCGATGCGGGTCATGGCGAAAGCAGCGCCACCCTGTCCATCGCCATGCTGATCGTCGGCATCGTCGCCACCGGTGCCCTGGCCGAGGTGATGTCCAAGTCGCTGGATACCGGCCTGGAAGGCCTCGCCGTGCCGGCGCTGGTCCCTGCGCTGGTGGTGGCGACGATTTCCGCCAGCCCCGAGATCCTCACCGCTCTGCGCGCGGCCATGGCCAATCGCATGCAGTCGGTGATCAACATCGCCCTGGGTGCCAGTCTGTCCACGGTGATCCTCACCGTGCCGGTGGTGGAAGCCATCGCCCTGTACAATGGCCAGCCGATCCAGATGGCCATGACCCCGGTGCAGACGGTGATGATGGCTGTGACCCTGATCGTCGCCGCCATCAACCTCAACGACGGCGAGACCAACGCCATCGAGGGCATGACCCACTTCGTGCTGTTCGGCACCTTCATCATGCTGACCATTCTCGGTCTCTAGGGACGCACCATGATCGACAGCGAGGTCATCAGCAACTACGGCTACGGCGCCGCCGTCCTGGGCGCCCTGGTCGAGGGCGATGGCGTGGCCATCCTGGCCGGCATCGCCGCCCGCCACGGCTACCTGCTGTATCCGCTCACAGCCGTCTGCGTGGCCTTGGGCGGCTTTATCGGTGACCAGACGCTATTCTTTCTCGGGCGGCGCTACGGCGACCGCATCCTCGGTCGCTTCAAGCGCCAGCAGGCGCGCATCGACTGGCTGCGCAGCCGCATCCATCGCCACGAGGCGCTGTGGATCATCGGCATTCGCTTCGCCTACGGTTTCCGCCTGATCGGCCCGCTGCTGATCGGCGCCAGCGGCGTACGCCCGCGGCGCTTCCTGTTCTTCAACATCATCGGCGCGCTGCTCTGGGGCTTTTTCATGACCGGCATCGGTTATGCGGTGGGCGAGATCCTGCGGGATTTCTTCGCCGAGCATCATGTGTCGAAGCGGTGGTTCTTTGCGGCGGCGATTTGCGTGGCGGTGCTATTCATCGGCGCCCGCGCCATCCTGCGGCGGCGGGAGAGGGTGTAGGGTAGGGCGGCGTAGGTTGGGTTGAGCGGAGCGAAGCCCAAGGCTTTGGGGTTTGAGCTGTTGTACTGGCTGATTATCGTGGTTTGCTGATGGTTTCTGTTTCGCCCACCCGGGCGAGTCACTTTTTTCAAACGCGACTACGCGCCCCGCAAAAAAGTAACCAAAAACGCTTGTCCCGACCATCCGGCCCTCCGCTACGCTCCGGGTGATTCGCTCCGCTCACCCTTCGGGCCAGCCTGCGGCTGTTACTCCGCTTCGCTACGTCTCCCTCGCTCCGGCGCCGCTCCGGGGGCATGGCACGAAGGTGCCTCCTGCCCCTCGCGCCTTGCTCGGCGTCCTGCCTCGCATCCTCCTCCGCAACGCCTGCACTCGGCCTCACTGACGGGGACGGGGCGCAAGCCCGAAGCTTGGGCGTTCACAAGATCTGTAACGTGTAAAACCGCAGAGCGTTTTCCACTGGCAGCCTTTAACTGCCGAACCAACTGTCTTTATCGCGGCCATGGGCCGCTCCTACAGTAGCCGGATATTCCGTAGGAGCGGCCCATGGC
>NZ_JASCON010000084.1:0-24212 GCF_029959585.1 Pseudomonas sp. PS02302 | reverse complement strand
GCCAGGCTCAGCATCAGGTTGTGGAAGGGCGTATTGGCACCGAAGCCGGCAAAGGCCGAGCCGTTGTTGGCCGTGGCCGAGGTATAGGCATAGAGCAGCTGGCTGAAGCCATGGGGACCCGTGGCGGCGATCCCGGCGACGCCGGCCGGGACGCTGGCGGCGATGGCGCCCAGCACCAGGACGCCCAGCGGCATCACCAGCAGGGTCGCCACCAGCAGCCGCACCTCGGGAGCTTCCAGCTTCTTGCCCAGGTATTCCGGGGTGCGGCCCACCATCAGGCCGGCGATGAAGACGGCGATCAGCACATTGAGCAGCATGCCGTAGAGACCGGCGCCGACGCCGCCGAAGATCACCTCGCCAAGCATCATGTTGAACAGCGCGATCAGCCCGGTCAGCGGCGCCAGGCTGTCATGCATGGAATTCACCGAACCGTTCGAGGCGGCCGTGGTGACCGTCGCCCAGAGGGCTGACGCAGTACCGCCGAAGCGGGTCTCCAGGCCTTCCAGGGACGCCCCCTGGGTGATCGCCAGGCCGGCCAAGGCGGGGTTGGCGTGGTTCTGGGCAACGATGGCGACAGTGCCTCCCACCACCAGCAGGCCGAACATGGCGGCGAAGATCGCCCAGCTCTGCCGCCGGTCCTTGACGTAGTGACCGAAGCTGAACACCAGGGCCGCCGGAATCATGAGGATGGCCGACAGCTCGAGCAGATCGCTCAGCGCCGTGGGGTTCTCGAAGGGATGCGCCGAGTTGACGCCAAAGAAGCCGCCCCCGTTGGTACCCAGCTGCTTGATGGCGATCTGGCTGGCGGCCGGGCCCAGCGGCAGGGTCTGGGTCGCGCCCTGCAGGGTGGTGGCGTCGACATAGCTCGCGAAGGTCTGGGGCACGCCCTGCCAGATCAGCAGCAGTGCAAGGGGCACGCTCAGCGGCAGCAGCACATAGAAGATGGCGCGAAACAGGTCGACCCAGAAGTTGCCGATCTCCTGGGCGCTACGGCGGGTGATGCCGCGGGCCAGGGCAGCGAGCACGGCCACGCCCACCGCGGCGCTGACGAAGTTCTGCACGCCCAGGCCGATCATCTGGCTGAAATAGCTCAGCGAGGCTTCGCCGCTGTAGGCCTGCCAGTTGGTGTTGGTGACGAAACTGATGGCGGTGTTCAGCGCCAGGGTCCATTCCAGCCCGGGCAGCTTCTGCGGGTTCAACGGCAGACTGCCCTGCAGCACGAGGATGGTGAACAGCAGCCCGATGCCCAGCCCATTGAACAGCACCAGGGCGATGGCATAGGTGCGCCAGTCCTGGCCGCGGCCATCGGTGCCCGCCAGCTTGAGGGTCAGGCGCTCCAGGGGCCCGCCGACAAAGGTCAGCCAGGTCCGCTCGCCTTCCAGCGCGCGGTGGAAGTAGCGCCCCAGGAAGGGCGCGGGAAGAAAGGTCAGGGCCAGAAAGGCCAGGATCAGGAACGCGGCTTGGCTGTCCATGCCGCCTCCCTAGGACCGGCCGGCGCGTAGCAGCGCCGCCAGCAGATAGACGAACAGACCCAGTGCCAGGAGCAGGGCCAGAAGATTCCAGGGGGTCATCACAAGTTCTCCAGAGACGGCCGTTGCCGCGTGGAGAAATTGTCGGGAGGAGGGGCGTAAAGAAGCGAGGCGGGGAGCGGTGGCGGGGCGTAAAGAAAGCGTTAAATCGGCCCCTCCCGCCAGTGCGGGCGGGGCCTTGCGACTATTGCTTGGGCGCGGCCTGCTGTTCTTCCTTGGCCTTCTTGTTGGCCTCGTGGTGACCGATGGCGCAGCCCGCCGCGGCACCGGCAACGCCGTGACCACCGGCGACGTGGCCCGCGGCGCCGCCGACCACGGCGCCCTTGACGCAACCGGCGGCGAAGGTGGCTTGGCTGGCGCCGAGCAGCAGAACAGACAGGGCAAGGGTAGGCAGGAGCTTCATGGTGGCGACCTCTCGTGGGTGCGAAGTAATGTCCTGTAACAATTGACCAGGCTGATCCGTATCAGTTCTCCGGCTCTCCCTCTCGGCCACCAGAGTGCCGTGGACGCCACCCATCACCTGCAGCATCAGCGGGCCATCGATATCGCGGCCATGGGCCGCTCCTACCACCTCAGGTATGACCGTAGGCACGGCCCAAGGCCGCGATCCAGGCACCAGCCGCAACAAGGCTTGGCCTGGGCGAGAGTGAAGAGGCTGCGCCAGAGCCGTTGGCAAGGCGTACTCACTGATGCGGTCGCAGATGCAGCACCGCCCAATAGGCCGGCTTTGGCCGCTGCTGGCGATCGAACAGCAGCGGCTGGTCGTCCCCGGGCGCCCCGGGCTGGTGGTTCAGCCAGCTGTGATCATCGGCCACGCCCCACCAGGTCACCGCGGTGACCTCGGGATGGGCCAGCACCAGGGCCATGAGGTCGCGATAGCGCTCGGCCTGCAGGTTCAGGCGCTGCGCCAGTGGCTGCTGCGGCTGGTAGTCGTGATGCTGGTAGAGGCTCATGTCCAGCTCGGTGATCTGGTTTTCCAGTCCGAGGCGGGCGAAGGTGGTGAGCGACTGATCGATAGCCGCCAGGGATGGCCAGTAGATACTGATATGGGTCTGGTGGCCGATGCCCTGCACCGGCACGCCCTCGGCCAGCAGGCCCTTCACCACCCGCGCCAGGCAGTCGCGCTTGGCCGGTTCCTGGGTGTTGAAGTCGTTAATGAACAGGCGTGCCTGGGGATCGGCGGCATGGGCGGCGCGAAAGGCCACGGCGAGATAGTCAGGACCGATCACCTGCATCCAGCGATCATCACGCAGGCAGCTGGACTGATTGGGGTCTATGGCCTCGTTGACCACATCCCAGGCATAGACCCGTCCGCGGTAATGGCCGACCACCGTGGCGATATGCTGCTTCAGGCGCTGCAGCACCTGCTCGCGCGTGGCCGGCTGGCCATCGGCACCCTGCCAGAACCAGTCCGGGGTGTGGCTGCCCCAGAGCAGGGTATGACCGCGCACCGCCAGGCCGTGCTGTTCGGCGAAGGCGACGAGGGCATCGGCCGGTCCGAAGACATAGCGGTCTTCCTGGGGATGAATGCGCAGGGGCTTCATGGCGTTTTCCGCCACCAGACTGCTGAATTGCCGGGCCAGCAGCGCCCCGTCGGCGTCCGCGAGTTGTTCGGGCTCGACCGCCGCGCCGATTTTCAGCCGGGCACCATAGGCCGCAGCCAGGGAGCGCGTGGCGGTCGGCTCCGCGGCCAGGGCAGCGGCATTCCAGAGGCCCAGCGACAACAGCAGCGCAAGCAGTGGACGCGGCATCGGGATGATTCTCCAGCAGTCGGTCGTGATGGCGACCGGCCGATCAGCCATGAGGGTGCTGCGGGTCTTCCTTGGCCTTCGCCGCCAGGTGGTGGCCGATGGCGCAACCAGCAACGGCACCGGCGATGGCATGGTGACCGGCGACATGCCCGGCCATTCCGCCGACCACGGCACCCTTGATGCAACCCGCCGCCAGGCTCGCCTGGCTGAGGCCGAGCAGGGAGACCGACAGGATGACGACCGCAAGACGTTTCATGGGCAGACCTCGGCATAAGGGAACCCAGAGCCTAGCGCGTCCGGGTTAAGTGCCGCTTAAGGCCTTCGCGGCGTGGAAAACGGCGCAGCCTTTACCAGCGACAGCTACCAGGGCATCTCTCGGCTAGCTAACTTAGATACGCGTCGCGTTGCCCGCCCTGCGGCGAGATCGCCATAAAAAAACCGCCCCGAGGGGCGGTTTTTCCGTACCGAAGGCTGGCGTCAGACTTCGACGGCAGCGATACGGGCTTTCTCGGCGCTTTCACGGAATTCGGCGATCTGGTCGAAGCTCAGGTAGCGGTAGACGTCCGCGGCCATGCTGTCGATGCTCTTCGCGTATTCCATGTATTCCTCGACGCTGGGCAGCTTGCCCAGGATCGAGGCCACCGCGGCCAGTTCCGCCGACGCCAGGTAGACGTTGGCGCCGTCGCCCAGGCGGTTGGGGAAGTTACGGGTAGAGGTGGACACCACGGTGGCATTGGCGGCCACGCGGGCCTGGTTGCCCATGCACAGCGAGCAGCCCGGCATTTCCATGCGCGCACCGGCCTTGCCGTAGATGCCGTAGTAACCTTCCTCGGTCAGCTGGTGCTGGTCCATCTTGGTCGGCGGCGACAGCCACAGACGGGTCGGGATCGAACCCTTGACCTTGTCCAGCAGCTTGCCGGCGGCACGGAAGTGACCGATGTTGGTCATGCAGGAACCGATGAACACCTCGTCGATCTTGTCGCCGGCCACCTGGGACAGCAGGCGGGCGTCGTCGGGATCGTTCGGGGCGCACAGCACCGGCTCGTTGACCTCGGCCAGGTCGATCTCGATGACTTCGCTGTATTCGGCGTCGGCATCGGCAGCCAGCAGTTCCGGATTGGCAACCCAGGCTTCCATGGCGCGCGCACGGCGCTCCAGGGTGCGGGGATCACCGTAGCCTTCCTCGATCATCCAGCGCAGCAGGGTGATGTTGGACTGCAGGTACTCGGTGATGGACTCGGGCGACAGCTTGATGGTGCAACCGGCGGCGGAACGCTCGGCGGAGGCATCGGACAGCTCGAACGCCTGCTCCACGGTCAGGTCTTCCAGACCTTCGATCTCGAGGATGCGGCCGGAGAAGATGTTCTTCTTGCCCTTCTTCTCGACGGTCAGCAGGCCCTTCTGGATGGCATAGTAGGGGATGGCATGCACCAGGTCACGCAGGGTGATCCCGGGCTGCATCTTGCCCTTGAAGCGCACCAGTACCGACTCCGGCATGTCCAGCGGCATGACGCCGGTGGCCGCGGCGAAGGCCACCAGGCCGGAACCGGCCGGGAAGGAGATGCCGATCGGGAAGCGGGTGTGGGAATCGCCACCGGTGCCGACGGTGTCGGGCAGCAGCATGCGGTTCAGCCAGCTGTGGATGATGCCGTCGCCCGGACGCAGGGAGACACCGCCACGGGTGCGGATGAAATCCGGCAGGGTGTGGTGGGTCTTGACGTCGATGGGCTTGGGATAGGCCGCGGTGTGGCAGAAGGACTGCATCACCAGGTCGGCGGAGAAGCCCAGGCAGGCCAGGTCCTTCAGCTCGTCGCGGGTCATCGGGCCAGTGGTGTCCTGGGAGCCGACGGTGGTCATCTTCGGCTCGCAGTAGGTGCCGGGGCGCACGCCCTCGACGCCGCAGGCCTTGCCGACCATCTTCTGCGCCAGGGTGTAGCCCTTGCTGCTCTCGGCCGGCTGGTCCGGCTTGTTGAACAGGTCGGCCGGACCCATGCCCAGTTCGGCACGCGCCTTCTCGGTCAGGCCACGGCCGACGATCAGCGGGATACGGCCGCCGGCGCGGACTTCGTCCAGCAGCACGGGGGTCTTGAGTTCGAAGGTGGCGAGCACCTCGTCACTGCCATGGCGGGTGACCTTGCCGGCCTTGGGATAGACGTCGATGACGTCGCCCATTTCCAGCTCCGACACATCGAATTCGATCGGCAGGGCGCCGGCGTCTTCCATGGTGTTGTAGAAGATCGGGGCGATCTTGGAGCCGAAGCAGAAACCACCGGCGCGCTTGTTCGGCACGTAGGGGATGTCGTCGCCGAAGAACCACAGCACCGAGTTGGTGGCGGACTTGCGGGAAGAACCGGTACCGACCACGTCACCGACGTAGGCGACCGGGAAGCCCTTGGCGCGCACTTCCTCGATCTGCTTCAGCGGACCGATGCTGCCTTGCTGCTCGGGCACGATGCCGTCGCGCGCCATCTTCAGCATGGCCAGGGCGTGCAGCGGGATGTCCGGACGCGACCAGGCGTCAGGGGCGGGAGAGAGGTCGTCGGTGTTGGTCTCGCCCGGCACCTTGAACACGGTCAGGGTGTACTTTTCGGCGATTTCCGGACGCTTCCTGTACCACTCGCCCTCGGCCCAGGACTGCATGACGGCCTTGGCGTGGGCGTTGCCGCCCTTGGCCTTTTCGGCAACGTCGTGGAAGGCATCGAACATCAGCAGGGTGTGCTTGAGCTGTTCGGCGGCCACGGCCCCCAGTTCGGCGTCGTCCAGCAGCTCGACCAGGGTGGCGATGTTGTAGCCGCCCTGCATGGTGCCCAGCAATTCGGTGGCGCGCTGGCGGGAGATCAGCGGGGACTGGGTTTCGCCCTTGGCGACCGCGGAGAGGAAACCGGCCTTCACATAGGCGGCTTCGTCGACGCCCGGCGGTACGCGGTTGGTAATGAGGTCGACGAGAAATTCTTCTTCGCCGGCCGGGGGATTCTTCAGCAGTTCGACCAGACCGGCCGTTTGCTCGGCGTTCAGCGGCTGGGGCACGATGCCCTGGGCGGCACGCTCTTCTACGTGGTTACGATAGGCTTCAAGCACAGGTTGACCCTCATCAGTGGTCCAATATTGCGTCCGGGGGCTGGCGCCCCGGAATGTATCCGGCGGGGTATGACGGGGGAGGCTGCGGGCAGGACCGCCGTCGCGCCGGACGCATTCCGCCGGAAGCTGTTTTCAAAGTTTTACGCCGGCTGCTGAAGAGCTGATCGGCGGCAGGGCGGTTGATGAGGCCGCCGCTGCCGGATCACCGGATACTTTGCTCGTGACGCTTTGAAAACAGCTTCGTATCGGACATTGCGCCTATAAGGCTGCCTAATTCTACGCCAAGCCTCGGGCGAAGTTAAGCGCTGCGTTGTCGCATCTGCTCCCGGTCGTTGGACCCCGGGCGCAGGCTAGCGGCCCAGATGGGCGAAGCGTCCGCTGAAGGGCTTGGCGATGGGGTAGGCCAGGTCGCCGTGCTTGCTGGTGCCCAGCCCCAGGTCCACCAGGGACTCGGCCAGCTTGACCGCGGCGCTGACGCCTTCGATCACCGGGATGCCGATGGCCTCGCTCAGGGCCTCGCGCAGATCGGCCATGCCGCCACAGCCGAGCACGATGGCGCCGGCGCCTTCTTCGTCACGGGCACGGCGACCCTCGGCGGCGATCAGTTCGATCAGGCTGTCGTCGGCGGCTTCCAGGGCCAGTACCGGCAGGTCGATACAGCGTACCGAGGTGCACAGTTCGGCGAAGCCGTACCGTTGCAGCAGGTGCTCGGCGATGATGCGGGTGCGGGTGAGGGTGGTCACCACGGCGAAACGGGTGGCCAGCAGACTGGCCAGATGGAAGCCGGCCTCGGCGATGCCCAGCACCGGCCCCCTGGCCATTTCTCGCGCGGCGAGCAGGCCCGGATCGCCAAAGCAGGCGATGACATGGGCCGCGCAGCCGGCCTCGACGCCCTTGCGCATCTCTTCGATCACGCCGACCGCGGCCACGGCCTCGTCGTAGTGACTTTCGATGGACACGGGGCCGGCGTCGGGATTGCTGGCGAGGATGGTGGTGCCCGGACGGGCGATGGCCTGGGCCGCGCGACCGATCTTGGCGGTCATGCTGGCACTGGTATTGGGATTGATGACCTGGATCTGCATGGGGGGCCTCAACTGCGTTTGAAGATGCTGCGGAAATCGGGCTCGGCGGCCGTGGGCCGGTCGATCCGGAGGGATTCGCGGATCAGGCGCAGGTGGCGCGCCATCCAGTCGCTGGCGGCCGCACCCTCGCCCCGGGCGAGCAGGTCCAGCAGGTCTTCGTGCTGGCCGCAATCGCAGCCCAGGCTGTGCCGCGAGCCGTAGATGGCGATCAGTAGCGAAGAGCGGCTGGCCAATTGGGCGACCTGTTCGGTCAGCACCTGATTGTCGGCCAGCGCGGCGAGTTCGACGTGAAAGCGCGCGGACAGCTGGATCGCCAGGCTGTGGCGCCCGCCGTGCTGGGCCTCGTGCTCCTCGAGGCAGAGCTGGCGCAGGGACGCCAGCTGCGCGCTGTCGACCCGGGCGGCCACCTGGGGCATCAGCGCCGGCTCGATCAGCTGGCGCGCGGCGAGGATGTCCTGGGCTTCCTTGGCGCTGGGCTGGGCGACCTGGGCGCCGCGATTGGCGCGCAGGGTCACCAGGCGTTCCAGCGCCAGTCGCTGCAGCACCTTGCGGATGCCCGTGCGGCTGATGCCGAAGGTCTCCGCCAGAGTGTCTTCCGGCAGCCGGGTGCCTGGCGCCAGGCGATGCTCGACGATGGCTTCAAGGATGTCCTGGTAGATCCGCTCGTCCCGGGGGGAGGCGGCAACGGCGAGTGACGCGGGTACTGCACTCATGGGCTGACTCCGGCGATTTGCCTGAATTGTATACAAAGTCCGGGGCGCTGACGATGCGCGAATGCGTCGGGCTCTGTGCGCCAAGGTAGCGCCTCATTGCCACCTAACGCCCCAGGGGAGTGCATCCCCGGTAACGCTCCGGCCGCTGACTTAGCGCCTCCTTTCCTGGAAATTTCCTATGGAGCCAGCGAGTTAAGGCCATCTCGGCGCACCTGGCACGGACCCTGCCTAGAAGGATTGTATACAAAACAAGGCAGGCGCCGTATGCAGGTGCCTGCCACCACGGAGGCGGCGATCCATGAACCAGCAGATTCCCCCGGGCTACAGCCCACGTCTGTACAACGAAGATCTCGGCCCGGTCGAGCAGAAATGGAATTGGTACAACATCTTCGCCTTCTGGATGAGCGACGTGCACAGCGTCGGCGGCTATGTCTTCGCCGCCAGCCTGTTCGCCCTGGGCCTGGCCAGCTGGCAGGTGCTGATTGCGCTGCTGGTGGGGATCTGCATCGTTCAGGTGATTGCCAATTTGGTTGCCCGGCCCAGCCAGCAGGCTGGCGTGCCCTATCCGGTGATCTGTCGCCTGGCCTTCGGCGTCTTCGGCGCAAACATTCCGGCGGTGATCCGCGGCCTGATCGCGGTGGCCTGGTACGGTATCCAGACCTATCTGGCCTCCAGTGCCCTGGTCATCGTGGTGCTGCGCTTCTTTCCCGCGCTGGCGGTCTATGGCGACAGCAGCTTCCTGGGCCTGTCCTATCTCGGCTGGATGGGTTTCCTCACCCTCTGGGTGCTGCAGGGCTGCGTGTTCTGGGCCGGCATGGAATCCATCCGCCGCTTCATCGACTGGGCCGGTCCGGCCGTCTATGCGGTGATGTTCCTGCTCGCCGCCTGGATCGTCTGGCGCGCCGGCTGGAGCAACATCAGCTTCACCCTGGCGGAAAAGCAACTGACCGGCTGGGCCGCCTTCGGCCAGGTGATCGTCGCCATCGCCCTGGTGGTGTCCTATTTCTCCGGGCCCACGCTCAACTTCGGTGACTTCAGCCGCTACTGCCGCTCCATGCAGGATGTGCGGCGCGGGAATTTCTGGGGCCTGCCGATCAACTTCCTGGCGTTTTCCCTGGTCACCGTGGTGATCGTGTCCGGCACCCTCCCGGTGTTCGGCGAGATGATCCACGATCCCATCGCCACCGTGGCCCGCATCGACAACACCACCGCGGTGCTGCTCGGCGCCTTCACCTTCGTCACCGCCACCATCGGCATCAACATCGTCGCCAACTTCGTTTCGCCGGCCTTCGACTTCGCCAACGTGGCGCCCAGCAAGATCAGCTGGCGCGCGGGCGGCATGATCGCCGCGGTGGCCTCGATCTTCCTCACCCCCTGGAACCTGTTCAACAATCCCGAGGTGATCCACTACACCCTGGACGTCCTGGCTGCCTGCATCGGCCCGCTGTTCGGCATCCTGCTGGTGGACTACTACCTGTTGCGCAAGGGCCGGATCGAGGTCGATGCGCTGTTCGACGACACCCCGAATGGCGCCTACTGGTACAGCGGCGGCGTCAACTGGGTGGCGGTGCAGGCACTGGTCGCGGCGGCGCTGATCGGGCTGTGCTTCACCTTCGTGCCCTGGTTCAAGCCGATCGCCAACTTCGCCTGGTTCACCGGCTGCTCCCTCGGTGGACTGTTCTTCTATGGGTTGAGCCGCCGCAGCGCCAGTCCGCTGGCGAGCCGAGGTGTCGCCGCGGTGTGATCCGCATCCTGTGATCAGGCTGGGATTCTGTACGACCGGCGTCGGCCACCCGCGCCGGTCGTTGACGTTTCCGGCTAGACTAGGCGTTTTGCTCCAAGGCTTGCCGCCCATGCCCACTCCTGTCATCAAGACGCCCTGTGTCGGCCTGTGCTCGACGATGTTCGGCGACCACGTCTGTCGTGGCTGCAAGAGATTCCACCACGAGGTGGTGAACTGGAATCTCTACAGCGAAGAGGAGCGGCGCGCCGTCTGGGCGCGTCTGGAGCTGCTGCTGGTGCAGGTGGTGTCGGCCAAGGTCGATGTCTTCGATCCGGCACTGTTGCGCCAGCAGTTGCAGCAACGCAGCATCCGCTTCCGGCCCGATCAGTCGGAGTATTGCTGGGCCTATCAGTTGCTGGCCCGGGGCGCGCGCCACATCCAGCAACTGGATGCCTATGGGCTGCGCCTGCTGCCGGAGTTTCGCGATCGCCCCCTGGCCGAGTTGCGTGACGCCATCGACCGGGAATTCTTCCTGCTCTCCGAAGCCCACTACGACCGCTACATCGCCCCGCGCTTCCTGCTCGAAGGCATCGACAGCCGCGTCTGAACGCCAGCAGGCAGGCGGCGCTGCCCAGGCGCCTGCCTTTCTCTATAATGCGCGGCTTTTGCACGGGAGCACGCTGATGTCCTTGCCCGAGATGAACGAATTCCTCGGTTGCCGCACGCCGGATGCCTGGGTCGAGGCCGCGCTGCAGGACCTGCCGACGCTGCTGCAGGACCACGCCAACAACGAGAAGAAGGCCGCCGGCGCCGCCTTCCACTATCTGTTCACCTATTCCAATCGCGCCGAGCTGTCCTGGAAGATGTCGCGTATCGCCCGCGAAGAGCTGCGCCATTTCGAGCAGGTGCTGCAGATCATGAAGCGTCGCGGCATCAAGCACCGCAACGTCAGTTCGGCCCGCTATGCCGGCGCCCTGCGCAAGCTCTGCCGCAACCATGAGCCGCTGAAGCTGACCGACAGCCTGGTGATCGGTGCCTTCATCGAATGTCGCTCCTGTGAGCGGTTCGGTGCGGTGGCGCCCCATCTGGACGCGGAGCTGGGCAAGTTCTACGGCGGTCTGCTGGCCTCCGAGGCCCGGCATTTCCAGGACTATCTCAAGCTCGCCTATCTCTATGGCGAGCGCGACGATGTCGATGCCAAGATCGCCGAGGTCCGCGCCCTGGAGGTGGAATTGATCACCTCCAGCGATCGCGAGCTGAGATTCCACAGCGGCATTCCAACCGCTGCTTGACGCGCATTATTTGCAGGCCTTGGTCTCGCCGACATAGGGATTGCCGCGACCCATGATGCAGGCCAGGCGCTGGTTGCGCTGGCGCTCCCAGGCCTCCGGCGGATACTGCTTGGTCCAGGCGGTGTAGAGCTGGCGATCCTGCTTGGACAGGCGCAGGTCGTAGCGATCGCTCATGTAGAAGTAGGTGCGCGCCACCATGCCGCGGATTTCCGGGCGGGGCATGGCGGTCTTGGCCTTGAAGTCCACCACCATCTGGCAGGCGCCATACTGGCTGGGCTTCTGCGGCAGCCAGCCGAAGGCGAAGTTGCTGCGGTCGCCATTGACCTCGCCGACCACCGGTACCAGGTTGAAGAGGTCGGCCTCGGCCTTCTGGTACACCGGGTCGTTGGCCGTGCAGTTCTGGCGACCGCCTTTCTGCCAGCACTGGCGCTGGTGGCCGATCACCCAGGCGGGGACGATGTGTTCCCATTCGATGCGGCTGGCGCGCTGGGCGCTCTTGCGCGGGACGTAGCCACAGCTCTTGAGGTCCACGGTCTTGCCGCTGTAGTGGCAGCCGCAATAGAAGTCCACGCCTTGCTTGGCATAGACCTTGGCCGCCACCACCTTGGCTTCGCCGAAGGTACGGGGCGGTTGGGGTGGCTGGGGCGTCGCCAGGGCGCTCAGGGAAGCCAGGCTCAGGCAGAACAGCAGGGCAGGGCGCAACGACATTTAGAATCCGTCCGAAAAAGCGCGGATACTACCGACCCGCTCTTGGTCGCGGTGTGACTGGGTTCACTGGAAGCCGTCCCGCGTCCGCCCGCCAATCAGGCGGAACACGATTCGATATCAATGACTTAGAGGTATGGCATGGCAGCCTGGGATATCTTCTGCACGGTGGTGGACAACTATGGCGACGCCGGTATCACCTGGCGTCTGGCCCATCAGTTGGTCGCCGAGCATGGACAGCAGGTCCGCCTCTGGATCGACGACCTCTATCCCCTGGCGCGGATCCAGCCGGGGGTCGATGGCACCGCCGAGCAGCAATGGCATCGTGGGGTCGAGGTGCGGCTCTGGCACGCCGACTGGACGGCGGCCGAGCCCGGCGACGTGGTGGTGGAAGCCTTCGCCTGTCAGCTGCCGGAAGGCTTCGTCACCGCCATGGCGCGTCGCGCCGAGCGCCCGCTCTGGCTGAACCTGGAATACCTGAGCGCCGAGGAGTGGATCGAAGGCTGTCACGCCCTGCCGTCGCTGCAGCCCACCGGGCTGAACAAGTACTTCTTCTTTCCCGGCTTTACCGCCAAGGTGGGCGGGCTGCTGCGCGAGCACGACCTGCTCGATCAGCGTGACGGCTTCCTCCAGGCGGCCGCGGCCCAGAACGACTTTCTCGCTGGACTGGGCGTGCGGCGCCAACCCGGGGAGCGGCTGTTCTCGCTGTTCGCCTACGAGAACCCGGCGCTGATCGACTGGCTCGATGTGCTCAGCGCCGGCGCCCAGCCCACCTGCCTGCTGGTGCCGGAAGGGCGGGTGCTGGCGAACGTCGCCGCCTGGCTCGGCGTGGACTGGCTCAAGGCCGGCGACGGTCACCGTCGCGGCGCCCTGCGGGTGCAGGTGCTGCCCTTCGTCTCCCAGCAGGAGTACGACCGGCTGCTGTGGTGCTGCGACTTCAATGCCATCCGTGGCGAGGACTCCTTCGTCCGTGCGCAATGGGCGGCGCACCCCTTCGTCTGGCACATCTATCCGCAGGAAGAGGACGCCCATTTCGTCAAGCTCGAGGCCTTCCTGGCGCGCTATGCCGCGTCCGGCCCGCCGGCGCTGGCCGCCGCGGTCAGCGCCCTCTGGCTGGCCTGGAACGGTCGCGGAGATCTGGCGGCCGCCTGGTCGGCGCTGGAGGCGCAGGTGGAAAACTGGCGTCTGCTGGCCCGTGAGTGGAGCGATCGGATGGCTTCTCACAGGGATCTTGCCGGCAGCCTGGTGCATTTCCATACAGATTGGCTATCATATGGCGCCTCGAAATCCCGTTCTTCCATCCATACGGATAACCGCATGAAAACCGCACAAGAGTTCCGTGCCGGCCAAGTGGCCATGATCGACAACGCTCCCTGGGTCATCCAGAAAGCTGAATACAACAAGTCCGGCCGTAACGCTGCAGTGGTCAAGATGAAGCTGAAGAGCCTGCTCTCCGGCAGCGCGACCGAGACCGTCTTCCGCGCCGACGACAAGCTCGAGCCGGTGATTCTGGATCGCAAGGAAGTGACCTATTCCTACTTTGCCGATCCCCTGTACGTGTTCGTCGACAATGACTACAACCAGTACGAAGTCGAGAAAGACGACCTGGGCGATGCCATCGCCTTCATCGAAGACGGCATGACCGACGTCTGCGAAGCGGTGTTCTACAACGACCGCGTCATCTCCATCGAACTGCCCACCACCATCGTGCGCCAGATCTCCTACACCGAGCCGGCCGTTCGCGGCGATACCTCGGGCAAGGTCATGAAGACCGCTCGCCTGAACAACGGCTACGAGCTGAAGGTCTCCGAGTTCTGCGACATCGGTGACCACATCGAGATCGACACCCGTACCAACGAGTACAAGTCGCGCGCCAAGGTCTAAACCAGGCGTCTCGCTAGAAAGCCCGGCTCGCCGGGCTTTTTGCTGTCTGGCGCTCCGCTGGCGGTGCGCCGGACAGCGGTTTCCGAATCTGTTCGCTTCTGGGTAGTGCGCCGTGGAATTGCTGTCTCAGCTCTTGATCGATATCGCCCTCGGGGCGGTGCTGGGTGTGGTGGGTGGGTTGTTCGGCATCGGCGGCGGCTTGATCGCCATTCCGGTGCTGGCCCTGCTGTTCGGCCTAGACCAGCAACTGGCCCAGGGCACCGCCCTGGTGATGGTGGTGCCCAACGTGCTGCTGTCGGTCTACAAGTACAACCAGCGCAATCGCATCGACTGGCAGCGTGCCGGTCTGCTGGCCGCCGCCGGCATGCTCTCGGCCCTGGCGGGTACGGCGCTGGCGGTGTCCCTGGACGCCCGCTCCATGCGCCACGGCTTCGTCGGCTTCCTGCTCGTGCTGGTGCTCTACAACCTCTGGCAACTCTATCGCCGTGGCCAGCCGCCGCTGACGACGCCGAGTCGCCTGGGGCTCGGGGTGCTGGGGCTGGTGGCAGGGCTGGTCGGCGGGCTGTTCGGCGTCGGTGGCGCGGTGATCGCCACCCCCATTCTCGCCGGGGTGATGGGCATGACCCAGGTGGCGGCCCAGGGCATGTCCCTGGCCATGGCGCTGCCCACCACCGGCGTTACCCTGGCCAGCTATGCCTGGCATGGGGAAGTCGACTGGAGCGTGGGTATTCCGCTCGCCCTGGGTGGACTGCTCAGCGTGAGCTGGGGCGTGAAGTTGGCGCACCAGTTGCCGGAGCGGCTGCTGCGTCTGCTGTTCTGCGGTTTCCTGCTGCTGTGTGCGGTGCCGCTGGCGCTGCGCTGACTACTGCCGAAAGCCCTCGGCGATGTGCTCGGCGAGGGTGTCGATGATCGGCGAGGCGCTGCGCGGATTGCGTAGCAATTCGATGGAGCAGGCCGGCAGGTCGGGCATGCCGTCGGCCTCTCCCAGTCGGCGCAGCTCGCTCGGCAGCAGGCTTTCCAGTTGCGCGGTGACCGCCAGGCCGGCCTTGACGATGCCGAGCAGGGCGGCAAGGCTCGGGCTGCTGTAGGCCAGGCGATAGCCGCGTCCGCGATTGTCCAGCGCCCGGCGCGCCCATTCGCTGAGAAAGCACGAGGTGTTGAACATCGCCAGCGGCAGCGGATCGCGCTGGTGGATATCGAAACCCGGCGCCTCGGCCCAGATGAAGCGTTCGCGACGCAGGGGCAGGCCGATCTCGTTGCCCGGTTCACGAGTGACGATGGTGAGGTCCAGGTCCTGGCGTTGCAGCAGGCCGGCGGTGGTCTCGCAGTGGACGTCCACCTGCACCAGCGGATAGGCCTTGGCGAAGCCCGCCAGGATGCCGGGAATGAACCTCATGACGTAATCGTCCGGGGTGCCGATACGCACCGTACCCACCATGTGCGGTTCGCGCAGGGTCGTCATCACCTCGCCATGCAGCTTGAGGATGCGCCGGGCGAAGCCCAGCAGGATCTGACCCTCCGCCGTCAGGCGTACCTGGCGGCCCTCCCGTTCGAACAGCCGCCTCTGCAGCACGTCCTCCTCGAGCTTGCGCATCTGCATGCTCACCGCCGACTGGGTGCGATTGACCACCTCGGCCGCGCGGGTAAAGCCACCCTGATCGGCGATGGCGACGAAGGTGCGCAATAGATCGGTCTCTATGCTCGGATAACTCATGGCATCAACCAGGCGAATGGATCGCATTAGAAAGATTCGTTGGATTGATGTTATGCCAGCTTCCAGACTTGAGCCATAGCCCCTGTAGCAGGAGATTCACCATGGCTCAGCTCATCGCTCACCAAGATTCGTCTGCGCGGACCCCGGGTGTTCCGGGCGTCATCTTCCGTCTGCGGCAGGTCTGGGCCTGGTTGCGCCGGGCGGTCGAGCTATCTCGTCAACGCCGGGCCCTCTATCGACTGGATGAGGGCGCGCTGCACGACCTCGGCCTGAGTCGCGCCGATGCCTGGCAGGAAGCCGACAAGCCGTTCTGGCGGCAACCCGCAGAGGAGGGCCGCCGCCGATCCTGCTAGGGTGGAAGATCACCTCTCTCTGTCAGGAGCTCGGATGGATAGCCTTTCCCTGCGCGAAGCCCGGCGCCTGGCCTTGCGTGCCCAGGGTTTTGGGAGTCAACCCAAGGGCGGTGCGGGCCTGGCCGCTATGTATCGCCAGGCCGCACGCCTGAATGTGCTGCAGATCGACTCGGTCAATGCCCTGGTGCGCTCGCACTATCTGCCGCTGTTCAGTCGTCTCGGCCGCTATGCCTTCGCCGACTTCGATGCCCTGGCCTGGGGTCAGGGGCGCAAGCGGCAGCTCTATGAATGCTGGGCCCATGAGGCCTCGCTGGTGCCGGCCGAGGTCTGGGCCGAACTGCGCTGGCGACGTGATCAGGCGCGCCAGGGCATTGGCATCTATCGGCAATTGGCGCGCTTCGCCGTCGAGCAGCCGCAGGTCGTCGCCCAGACCCTGGAGGCGGTGGTGCAACGGGGCGCCCTGGGCGCTGGCAGCCTGGCGAAGCGGGTTGAGCAGGCCGGTCCCTGGTGGGACTGGAGTCCGGCCAAGCTGGCGCTGGAGTGGCTGTTCGCCGCGGGTGAGGTGACGGTGGCCGGACGGCGCGGCTTCGAGCGCCTCTATGATCTGCCTGAGCGGGTGCTCCCGGCGGAGATCCTCGCGGCGCCTGCCCCTACGCCGGAAGCCGCGCGCCGAGCCTTGCTGCTGCGCAGTGCCCGTGCCCTGGGCGTGGCGAGCGAAGTCCAGCTGCGCGATTATTTCCGCCTGAGCCCCGCCGAAGCGCGGCAGGGCATCGCCGAATTGCAAGAGGAGGGCAGTCTGCAGCCGCTTCAGGTGCAGGGCTGGTCGAAGCCGGCCTATGCGGCCGAGGCGCCAAATCCCGGGCGTCCGGTGCAGGCGGCGGCGCTGCTGTCGCCCTTCGACTCCCTGGTCTGGGAGCGCGAGCGCACCGAGCAACTGTTCGGATTTCGCTATCGGCTGGAGATCTATACCCCGGCGCCCAAGCGGGTCTATGGCTACTACGTATTGCCCTTTCTCTATCGGGAGCGACTGGCGGCACGGGTGGATCTGCGCGCCGAGCGGGCGCAGTCGCGCCTGGCAGTGCATGCGGTGCATCTGGAGGCGGCAGGCTTGGATGACGAAGGACTGGATGCCCTGGCGGCGCAGTTGCGCGCCCTGGCCGCTTGGCTGGGTCTCGCCGACCTGCAGTTGCACGGGCCGGCGGACGTCTTGCGTGAGGCTGTTGCGCGGCACTAGATCGCGCCGCGCCCTCTGCCTAGCGGCGGATGCCCTTGAGCGTCTCGGCGATCATGAAGGCCAGTTCCAGGGACTGGTCGGCGTTCAGACGCGGGTCGCAATGGGTGTGGTAGCGGTCGGACAGGGCGTCTTCGGTGACCGGGCGGGCGCCGCCGATGCACTCGGTGACGTTCTGGCCGGTCATTTCGATATGGATGCCGCCCGCGTAGGTGCCCTCGGCCTGGTGCACGCCGAAGAACTCCTTGACCTCGCCCAGCACGCTGGCGAAGTCCCGGGTCTTGTAGCCGGTGGAGGCCTTGATGGTGTTGCCGTGCATGGGGTCGGAACTCCACAGCACCTGGCGGCCTTCGCGCTCCACGGTCTGGATCAGGCGCGGCAGGTGATCGCCGACCTTGCCCACGCCCATACGCACGATGAGATTGAGGCGCCCCGGATCGTTCTCGGGGTTGAGGGTATCGATCAGGCGGATCAGGTCTTCGCTGGTGGTGGAAGGACCGACCTTGACGCCGATGGGGTTGTTCACCCCGCGCAGGAATTCGACGTGGGCACCGTCGGGCTGGCGGGTGCGATCGCCGATCCAGAGCATGTGCGCGGAGCAGTCGTACCAGTCGCCGGTCAGGCTGTCGCGGCGGACGAAGGCTTCTTCATAGTTGAGCAGCAGCGCCTCGTGGGCGGTGAAGAAGTTGGTTTCCTTGACCTGGGGCGCGGTGTCCAGGCCGCAGGCGCGCATGAAGGCCAGGGTCTCGTCGATTCGATCCGCCAACTGGTGGTAGCGGTCGGCCAGGGCCGAGTTGGCGATGAAGTCCAGGTTCCAGCGATGCACCTGGTGCAGGTCGGCGAAGCCGCCCTGGGCGAAGGCACGCAGCAGATTGAGCGTCGCGGTGGACTGGTTGTAGGCCTGGATCAGCCGCTGCGGGTCCGGGATGCGGCTGCCCTCGGTGAAGTCGATGCCATTGACGATGTCGCCGCGGTAGGCCGGCAGGGAGACGCCGTCCTGGATTTCGTCGCCGGAGGAGCGCGGCTTGGCGAACTGGCCGGCCATGCGGCCGACCTTGACCACCGGGCAGCCCGCGGCAAAGGTCATGACCACCGCCATCTGCAGGAGCACCTTGAAGGTGTCGCGAATCTTGCCCGCGGAGAATTCGAAGAAGCTTTCTGCGCAATCACCGCCCTGCAGCAGGAAGGCCCGACCCTGGGTCACCTCGGCGAACTGCCGGCGCAATTCGCGGGCTTCGCCAGCAAATACCAGGGGCGGATAGCCGGCCAGGGTGCGCTCGACATCGGCGAGGCGGGCTTGATCGGGGTATTCGGGCTGCTGCTGGATGGGCAGGCTTCTCCAGCTGTTGGGGCTCCAGGGCGCGGACATGATTCTCTCTGAGTGGTGCGACGAAGCCGTCCATGGTAACCGATGACGGTCGCAACGCTCGATAGACAGTGCCCATCGCGGCTACCATGGGCGGCTATAGAGGAGGGTGGTGATGGTCGAGACGGAAGTGTTGCTGGAAGAGGTCGTCGACGACCATGGCCGGATCCGGGTGGTGGAGGTGGGGCCTTATCGCTTCCTGGAGTTCGGTGAGGAAGTGGAGCAGAGCTGCGTCTTCACCCAGGACCCGGCCTGGCTGGAATATGACTACAACCGCGCCATGCTGCTGGGCGCACTCTGCCATCCGCAGCCACGGCGGGCGCTCTTTCTCGGGCTGGGCGCCGGTACCCTGACCCAGGCCTGCCTCAAGTGGCTGCCCCTGGAGGCGGTGGAGGCGCTGGAGCTGCGCCCCGCGGTGCCGCGCCTGGCCCGCCAGCATCTGGGCCTGGCCGAGGATCCGCGCCTGGCGATCCGCATCGGCGATGCCCTGGACCTGCTCGACAGCGCAGCGCCTGCCGATCTGATCTTTGTCGATCTCTACACCGACGTCGGCCCCTCCAGCGCCCATCTGGCCTGGCGCTTTCTGGAAAACTGCCAGGCCAAGCTCAATCCGGGCGGCTGGCTGATGATCAACCAGTGGAGCGCCACCGACGGTAAGCCGCTGGGCGCCGCGCTGCTGCGCGGGCTGTTCCGTCATCATTACTGGGAGTGCCCGGTGGTGGAGGGCAACGTGATCCTGCTGGTACCGGCGAGTCTGGAACAGGAGCTGGACGAGGCGGGTACGCGGCAGCGCGTTCGGGAACTGAGCCTGCGCATCGGCTTCGATCTGGAGTCCTATCTGGACAACTTGCGTGCGGCAACCTGACCTCAAAAGTAGACCAAGGTTCTCTGGAGAAATGTCCAGGGTTCGGGTATTATTCGCCCCGGTCTTTTTGACCTTCCGTTCAGGAACTGCATTCTCCCGGTCCGCCACCATGGCCACCCCGGTCGTGCGTTCGCCCGACGGCGAACAATCCTAGACGCTTCACCCCCTTTCATCCGCTATTTCGCAAAAAGCTCACACCTTGGCTGCCTGGGCGACTTCGGTCATTCGGATAAGCGCAGCTCTTGGCTTTGGGGTCTTTGCGAAGCACACGAGGCAAGACAATGACCCAGGACATCAGCAATTTCGCTGCGCTCAATCTCAATCCCGCCATCCTCGCCGCCATCAAGGCCGTCGGTTACGAAGAGCCGTCGCCCATCCAGTCGCAGTCCATTCCGGTGATCCTCGCCGGCCACGACATGATCGGCCAGGCGCAGACCGGTACCGGCAAGACCGCAGCCTTTGCTCTGCCGCTGCTCTCGCAGCTCGACCCGTCCCGTCGTGAACCCCAGATTCTGGTGCTGGTTCCTACCCGTGAACTGGCCCTGCAGGTCGCTACCGCCTGCGAAACCTATTCCACCGAGATGTCTGGTGTCAAAGTCGTGGCTCTCTACGGCGGCGCGCCCATGGGTCCGCAGCTGAAGTCCCTGCGCATGGGTGCCCAGGTACTGGTCGCCACCCCCGGCCGTCTGTGTGACCACCTGCGCCGTGACGACAATCTGCTGGCCACCGTCCAGCGCCTGGTGCTCGACGAAGCTGACGAGATGCTCAAGCTGGGCTTCATGGACGACCTCGAATTCATTTTCGAAGCCATGCCGGAAACCCGCCAGACCGTCCTGTTCTCGGCGACCCTGCCGCCGTCGATCCGCGCCATCGCCGAACGTCACCTGAAGAACCCGCAACACGTCCGCATCGCGGCCAAGACCCAGACCGTCGCCCGCATCGAGCAGGCGCATCTGATGGTCCATGCCGACCAGAAGCCCGCCTCGGTGCTGCGCCTGCTGGAAGTGGAGAACTTCGACGCCCTGATCGCCTTCGTGCGGACCAAGCAGGCGACCCTGGACCTGGCCGAGCTGCTCGAGCGCCAGGGCTATCGCGTCAGCGCCCTGAACGGCGACATGCCCCAGGCTCAGCGCGAGAAGACCATCGAGTCCCTCAAGGACGGTTCGCTGGACATCGTGGTCGCCACCGACGTGGCGGCGCGCGGTCTGGACGTGGCGCGCATCACCCACGTGCTCAACGTGGACATGCCCTACGATCCCGAGTCCTATGTGCACCGTATCGGTCGTACCGGTCGTGCCGGTCGTGAAGGCCGCGCGCTGCTGCTGGTCACCCCGCGCGAGCGACGCATGCTGCAGGTGATCGAGCGCGTTACCGGTCAGCGGGTTGGCGAGATCCGCCTGCCCGACGCCGAAGCCGTGCTGGAAGCCCGCATCTCCCGTCTGGCCGATGGCGTGGGTTCGCTGCTGGCCGATGCCGATGCTACCCACGGCGCCCTGCGTCAGGAGCTGTGCGAGCGTCTGCAGTGCGATCCTTCGACCTTGGCCGCTGCGCTGCTGGCCAAGCTGACCGCCGGCCGCGCCCTCGATATCGAGTCGTTGCGCCGTGAGCAGCCGTTGACCCCCGGCGCGGGCCGTGGCGACCGTCCGCGTACTGAGCGCGGTGAGCGCGGCGAGCGTCCGGATCGTGGCGAGCGTCGTCCGATGCAGCCGCTGCCGGAAGGCCGCGTGCGTTGCCGCACCGCTCTGGGCGCCCGTGACGGCGTTGCCGCCAAGAATCTGCTGGGTGCCATCATCAATGAAGGCGGCATGGATCGCGAGGCCATCGGCCGTATCCAGATCCGTGACTCCTTCAGCCTGGTGGAGCTGCCCGAGGACGGCCTGGAGCGTCTGCTGACCAAGCTCAAGGACACCCGCGTAGCCGGCAAGGCCCTGCGCCTGCGTCGCTATCGCGAGGATTGATCCCCAGCGTTTCGCTAGCGAAAATCAGGCCCCGGCGCTGTAAGGCGTCGGGGCCTTTTTATTGGGATCGAATCGTTGCCCGGCTGATGAGCACGCTACCCGCGCTGGAGTAAGCCATAGGGGGCGCAGTTTTCCTGTGCTTGGCGACAAAGCATGGGGCGCCGAGATCACCCTGGAAGCAGCCGCCCAGACAAGACACGGTAGCTGGGAGTGGGGCTGCAGGCGATGGTAGCGCAGGTGCGTGCCCTACTGGCGGGCTGCGCGCCCGTCGCTCTTGCCGGAGAACATTTACACCCCCCCCCCTTGGCGCCTACCTGCTGCTGGCTTCGAGATGGACCTGGTAATGATCCAGAACGTAGTGAACGTCTTCAGCGACTCTTTGCCGCCCACCACAGAATACGAATGTTCCAAGGCCATCCTTGTGGCAGAAAAACTCACCCGATGCTGTGTCCCCTGGGCGCGGAAGGGTCGTGATTTTCAATGTTGGCAGGTTCTCGCTATTCGGGAGCGATAGGTGCGTGACATAGAGCGTTTCACGGGACAGGTGTCTTTTTGGAAACATCAGGTAGGCCCAGGCTTCAGCTTTGTGGTGGGCCTGTAAGGATTCGCAGAGACCCAATTGATGCGTCAGGTGAAGCAGGCGCAGGTCTATTCCATGGGCGAGTTCTATCATTTCGGCCGTGGGTCCTCCGCCAGGGCGGTAGGCAATTTCTAGCAGCTCGAAGCCATCGTCGGCGTTGCCGAAGGCTTCGATATGGTAGACCCCGTCAGGCCCGTCAAACGCAGCCATCACGCGCTCGATGAAGGGTCGCCAGCGTGCCTGAAGATCGTCTTCGGGTACGGAGAGGTACCCCAACGGGCGCTCGGCGAGATAGTCGATGGGTTTTCCCAGGTATTCTCCCGCGGACAGGAATGCCAGCTGTTTCCTTAGGACGACTGCATCTAGCTGATACAGCGGCTGGCTGTTGTAGGTTTCAAGGATGTACTGACGGTCGCTCATATCCTGATAGGCGTCATCCTCAGCGCTGTGAATGTCGGAAAGCTCGAGGGCATTGGTGATGATCTTGACCCCGACGGCGCCAGCCAGGGATCGGGGTTTCAAGATTATTGGGAATGTCGCCATGCCGCCCTTGATCTGGTCGAGTGTGAGTTCTCTGGGCGTCGGAATGTTGAACGACTGGGCGATCTGCTTCATTCGCTTCTTGTCACGAAACCGTGCCGCCACCTCTAGCGTGAGCCCAGGCAGTCCCCAGCGCTCATTGGCCCAGGCCGCGATGTGTACCGCGAATTCATCATTGGGTAGGACTGCAGTTACCCGGTACTCGCTGGCGATTCGGTCAAAGGTTCTTTCAATCTCGGCATGGACGGCAAAGTCACGAACCAGAAAGGTGTCGGTGCGAATCAATTCCGCTCCGGCCTGATCCAGCAGATCCTCCAGAAGATAGACGAACGTCCAATGCGGTATTGGGTAAATGTTGCTGATGTTGGCGATTACCTCACTGACATCCAGTTCAGAGGAAATGATCAGTATGGTGTTTGGCTGGTCTATTCTCATGACGAAATTAGCCTCCAGTTTTGTGGAGAATCCTCTGAGGCAGGATTATTCCAAAGCGGCTTTTCCCTATTCAGCGGCCACGTCGACCCGGTAGTTGTTATTCAGGTAGTCGATGTCCTGGAGCACGAGCTTGCGGTTGCCACAAAATACGAAAGAACCCAGCGAATCCTTGTAGCAATAGAATTTTCCCGACGCTAGGTCGCCTGCTCTGGGCATCGCATAGGTTCTCAGAGTCGGCATGTTTTCGAGGGGCGGAAAGGCGGTCTGTGTGACGTAGAGTGGCTCGGTAGCAAGATGTTTTTTTGGAAAGGTAATGTAGCCGAAGGCATCTTCCTTGCGTTGGATATCGAGCGGCGGCGCTAAACCCAGCTGTGCGGCAAGATGGATATGCTTCAGGTCCAGCCCGTAGACCATCTCTATCATCTCCACGATGGCTGCGCCGCCAGGTCGGTAGGCGATTTCCAGCAGTTCTGCACCGTCAAAGGCTTCTATGTGATAAACCCCGTCAGGCGCTTCGAATGCGGCTATCACGGCTTCAGTGAATTGGCGCCAGGTATCCTCGATCATCCGCTCGGGGACGGACACCGTGCCGACAGGTTTTTCCTGCAGGAAATCAATGGGTTTTCCCAGGTATTCGCCGACCGATATGAATGCCAGCGTTCCTTCGAGAACGACACAGTCTATATGATAGATACTGCTTGAATTGTAGGCTTCGATAAGATACTGACGCTCACTCATGTCCTGGTAGTCAGAGTCGAGATCGATATCTATTCTTGAAAGTTCTTCTGCTGCGGAAATGATCTGGACACCTTGAGCCCCTGCCAGCGAACGCGGTTTGATGATGACGGGGAACTGGATTTCTGCGCGCTTGATTTCATCAAGGGTGATTTCCCTGGCTGTCTTGATGCCTGCTCGCTGAGCAATTTCTTTCATCTTCTTCTTGTCGCGAAACCGCTGAGCATCTTTTAGAGTTATGCCTTTGAGTTGCCAGCGATCATTTGCCGAGGCGGCGACGTAGAGCGAAAATTCATCAAAAGCGATCGCCGTAGAGATTTGATAGTTGCGAGCTATCCTATCCAGCGCACCCGCTACCTCAGTGGCGTTAGCGAAGTCGGAAACGATGAAGTTTTCCGGCCGTTTCAGTTCAGCGCCTGCTTCGCCCAGGTAATCCTCCAGCAGGAAGACGAACGCCCAGCCCTCCAGGTCATGCAGCGCCTTTATCGCTTCCAGCTTCGCGGTGACAGCAAGGTCGGAAGAAGCGATCAGTACAGTAAGTTTGTCGTTCATTTCAATTCCCTGTCTTGGGTTCGGCTGCCCGTATCGCTCCTTGGACGCTGTCTGGAAATGCTCTGCGCTTATAGACCTTTCCGGCGGGATGGGGCCGTTGAGCGCGCAGGGCCTCCGGCCCTGCGC
>NZ_JASCON010000083.1:0-24432 GCF_029959585.1 Pseudomonas sp. PS02302 | reverse complement strand
TGGCCGCTCCTACAGGAAAGATCGGTACCTGTAGGAGCGGCCCATGGCCGCGATGATCCGACGCGAGCGACTAGCCCTACACACTCTCCCGACTTACCAACTCGAATCCCAGGTCCACGCAGGTCGGTTGGCTGCGGCCGTCGAGCAGTCCCAGCAACAGGGTCGCGGCCTGGCACCCTACCGCGGCGCGGGGGGTCTGGATGGAGGTCAGCCGGGGCACCGTATGCGCCGAGCCGGGCAGGTCGTTGAAGCCCAACACCGAGATCCGCGCGGGGATGGCAATGCCCAGCCGCTGGGCCTCGAACAGCGCGCCCTGGGCCAGGTCGTCGTTGCAGAAGAACAGGCCGTCGACCTCCGGCCGCCGGGCCAGCAGCTCGCGGAACTGGCGGGCGCCCAGGCCCACGGATGACGGCTGTGGATCCAGCACATCCAGACTCGGGTCATAGCAGCCCGCCGCGCGCAGCACCTCGCGAAAGCCCTCCCCCCGGGCCAGTGCCCGCGGGTCGAGCTGGGCCGCGACATAGCCCAGGCACCTGCGTCCTGCCGCCAGCAGGTGCCGCGCCGCGGCGGCGCCGGCGGCGTGCTGGGAAAAGCCGACGCTGGGCACCGACCCCGCCGGATCCAGCTCCATCATGTGCACCCGCGGCACCCCGCTAGCAGCCAGCAGTTGGCGGGCGTTCTCGGTACGGTCGAAGCCGGTCAGCAGCAAACCCCGGGGCTGATAGGCCAGGTAGTTGCGGATCAGCTTTTCCTCTTCCGCGGGATCGTAGTGATAGTTGCCGATCAGCACTTCCAGGCCACGGGGGCGCAAGACCTCGTGGATGGCCTCCAGCGGCTCGATGAACAGATGGTTGGACAGCGAGGGCACCAGCACCACCACCGAATGCCCCTGGGCCGAGGCCAGGGCGCGGGCGGCCGGGTTGGTGACATAGCCAAGGCGCGCGGCAGCTTCCTGCACGCGGGTGACCAGCTCGGGCGCCACGCTGGCGACACCGCGCAGGGCACGCGAGGCCGTGATGGGGGAAACACCGGCTTGCAGCGCCACCTCGGTGAGGGTGGGCCGACCGGAACTACGAGAACCCGTTCGATTCATTGTTATGGTTTCAGGCTTGTCAGAGACGGAGAACGCGCCTAAGGTAGCGCTGTCTCACCAGACACTACAAGCCTGGCATGCCCTTCCTGGACACGTCGGCATTCGGCCTAACAAGATCGACAAGAACTGGAAGCCGCTACCTTTTTCCTTTTTCGGGGTAGCGCTGTCTCCAGACCGGAGGTGACGATGAACACTCCCATTCCCGCGCTGGTGGTCATGGGCGTCGCAGGCTGCGGCAAGAGCAGCGTCGGCGCGGCCATTGCCGAGCAGGACGGTGGCCGCCTGATCGAAGGCGATGCCTTCCACCCCGCCGCCAACATCGCCAAGATGAGCGCCGGCATTCCCCTCGATGACCAAGATCGCGCTGGCTGGCTGACCCGCCTCGGTGAAGAACTGGCCGGTGCGGTGGCCGCCGGCGAACGCCCGGTGCTCACCTGCTCGGCGCTCAAGCGCCGCTATCGCGACCAGCTGCGCCAGGCCGTGCCCGGTCTCGGCTTCGTCTTTCTCGAACTGACCCGCGAGACCGCCGCCCAGCGCGTCGCCAATCGTCCGGGGCACTTCATGCCCGCCAGCCTGATCGACAGCCAGTTCGCTGCCCTCGAAGCACCCCACGGTGAACCGGCTACGCTGGTAGTGGATGCACGCGACAGCCTGCCCGCCATCGGCACCCAGGTGTCGGCCTGGTGGAACACCTCAGCGCGCCTGGCCCAGCCGGCCTGACGAGACAGCGCTACCCATTCCAACCCTTGGAGTCTGTTCAAAGTCTCGCGAGCTAGAGCCAAACAAGGCGAAAATGCCTGAGGAAGCGGAGTTTACGAGTGGTAAATGAGCATTCCGAAGGCCTTTTCAACGCAGTTTGGCCGACGCGCAGCAGACTTTGAATAGGCTCTTACAACGCCCACAACAACAAATAGGAGAGGCGCCATGTTCGGCATGGACCACAACAGCTTCCTTCTGCTCGACGCCCTGGTCACCATCATCGGCCTGGTGCTGCTGATCACCAAGTTCAAGGTCCATCCCTTCATCGCCCTGACCATCGCCTCGGGCTTTCTCGGCCTGACCTCCGGCATGCCGGTGGAAAAGGTCATGAAATCCTTCCAGGATGGCTTCGGCGGCGTGCTCGGCTTCGTCGGCATCCTGCTCGGCCTGGGCACCATGCTCGGCAAGCTGATGGCCGATTCCGGCGGCGCCGACCAGATCGCCCAGACGCTGATCCGCGCCTTCGGCATCAAGCGCGTGCACTGGGCGATGATGTTCGCCGCCTTCCTGGTGGGCATCCCGCTGTTCTTCGAGATCGGCTTCGTGCTGCTGGCACCCCTGGTGTTCATCGTCGCCCGCCGCACCGGGCTGTCGCTGGTCAAGCTGGGCATCCCGCTGCTGGCCGGCCTGTCCGCCGTGCATGGCCTGGTGCCGCCGCACCCGGGTCCGCTGCTGGCGGTCGGGGTGTTCGGTGCCGACATCGGCAAGACCATCTTCTATGGCCTGCTGGTCGGCCTGCCCACCGCCATGATCGCCGGTCCCCTCTTCGGTGCCTGGATCTCCAAGCGCATCCCCGGTTCGGCCAACCCCGAACTGGTCGCCCAGATCGCCCAGGAGACCGACAACCGCAATCTGCCGGGCTTCGGCATCACCGTCTTCACCGTGCTGCTGCCGGTGATCCTGATGCTGCTCAAGGCCTTCGCCGACATCTTCTTCGCCGCCGACAACCACTTCCGCATCTGGATGGACTTCATCGGCCACCCCATCACCGCCCTGCTCGCCGCCCTGCTGCTGAGTTTCTACAGCTTCGGCACCGCCTGCGGCTTCTCTCGCGAGAAGATCGTCAAGCTGCTCGACCAGAGCCTGGCGCCGGTGGCGGCCATCGTGCTGATCGTCGGTGCCGGCGGTGGTTTCAAGCAGATGCTGGTGGCCAGCGGCGTCGGTGAGGTGATCGGCAACCTGGCGGTGCAGACGCAGATCTCGCCGATCCTGCTGACCTGGCTGGTGGCGGCGGTGATCCGCGTGGCCACCGGTTCCGCCACCGTGGCGACCATCACCGGCGCCGGCATCGTCGCCCCCGTGGTGGCGCTGATCCCCGGTGTGAACAAGGAATTGCTGGTACTGGCCGCCGGTGCCGGTTCGGTGATCCTCTCCCACGTCAACGACGCCGGCTTCTGGCTGGTGAAGCAGTACTTCAACATGACCGTGGCCGAAACCTTCAAGACCTGGTCGATGATGGAAACCATCCTCTCGGTGGTGGCCCTGGCCTTCATCCTGCTGCTGTCGCTGTTCGTCTGATCCGCTAAGCCGGGACCGCCCCGGGCCGTCCCGCCTCCACCACGAAGCTCGCCCGGGTGCCACGCCCCGCATCCGGGCGCGTTCGATCACTGATGGTGCGCAGGTCCACCTGCAATCGCTCCCGCGTCAACTCCAGGGCCAGATAGCCACGCTCCCGGCTGTCGAAGAAGCGCACCTGGGGATTCTTCGGCAACAGCGCCTGGAAACGGCGGTAGTCCGGTCCGTCCGAGGTGATGGAGGTGCCGACGAATTCGCTCGCCACCACCGGGCTCCGCTCGTCTTCCGGCTCGCGGTGCAGATCCGTTACCCAGAAGGAATGGATGTCCCCGCCCAGGGTCACCGGATTGGCCAGGCTGCTCGCGGCCATGGCCGCGAGCAGCCGCTCGCGAGTCGCCGGATAGCCGTCCCAGCCATCGGTCCAGCGCGCCGGATCGCCCTCCGGCAGGCGCTGCCGCAGGGGTGCCAGAAGGAGATCCTGGGCGATCAGATTCCAGCGGGTGGCATTGTGGCGAAAGCCATCCAGCAGCCAGCGCTCCTGCGCCTGCCCGAGCATGCTGCGCGCGGCGTCTCGCAGACCCGGGCAATCCGGTGCGACCAGGTGACCACCACGGGTCCTGGCCGTTACGCAGGCCGGTTCGCTGCGGTATTGCCGACCGTCGAGCAGATGAATCTCCGCCAGGTCACCGAAGCGCCACCGGTCATAGAGGCGCAGCGCGCTGCCCTGGGTCCGCCACCCGCGCAGCGGCGCATGTTCGCGAAAAGCCTGGTAGGCAGCCTGCCGCCGCGTGGCGAAGGCGGCCAGACTGACCCTGGGGTCCGCCGCCCAGGGACCGGAATAGTCGTTCTGCACCTCGTGGTCGTCCCAGGTCATGAGACTGGTGACATTGGCGTGCAGGTACTGCAGATCGGGATCGGTGCGGTACAGCGCATGGCGCCGGCGGTAACTGGCCAGGTCCCGGGCTTCCGGCAGGCCATGCCGACGCACCGCCGGCAGCAGCAGGGGCACGTTGGCCTCGTAGATATAGTCGCCGAGGAACAGCGCCAGATCCGCCTGTTCGTCGGCCATGTGCCGATAGGCACTGAAGAAGCCCTTCTCATAATGGGAGCAGGAAGCAGCCACCAGTTTCAGGCGCTGCGGAGCGCTGGCTGACGGCGGTAGCGTGGTGGCGCGCCCGATACGACTCTGGTGGCCCAGCGCGGTGAAACGGTACCAGTAGGGCCGTCCCGGCAGCAGGCCGGTCAGGGTGATGGGCAGGCAGAAAGCAGACTGTGGCTGCGCCTGGATCACTCCGCGCTGCACCACTTGGCGCAGCCCCGGATCCAGGGCCACTTCCCACTGAGCCTCGACCGGACCGTGCAGACCGCCCAGGCCGTCTTCGGCCAGGGGATCGGGCGCCAGGCGGGTCCAGATGACGAAGCCATCGGTCGCAGGATCACCGCTGGCGACGCCCAGGGTGAAGGGATCCGGCTGCGGCTCGCGCGCGCTGCAACCGGCGAACCAGGGTGCGCTCAGACCAAGGCCGAGCAGACCCAGCGCTCGCCGTCGAGAAGTACTCATCCTGGCCTCCGGGAAAAGAGGCCAGGGTGGCTCAGACAGGTGACAACAGGATGTCGGTGGTTCAGGCCAGCGGCAATTCGTCGAGGATCATGACCTGCGGCGCCTCAACCAGCAGGCCGTCGAGATCGCTCAGCAGCTGCTTGAAGTGAGGGGTTTGCTCGTGCTCGGCCAGGGCTTCGCGACTGGCCCAGCGCTCGACGAAGACATAGCGGCCGGCGTGGCTCGGATCGCGATGCGGGGTATAGAAGTGACAGCCGGCTTCGGCGCGGGACGGTGCGACGATGGCACGCATGGCGTTTTCGACAGCCTCGGCCTGGCCGGGTTTGGCCTGCAGGATGGCGACGACACGGATTTCACTGGTCATGCAAAAAACTCCAGAAGGGGTGCTTCAGCCTGGCGCCTGGACACCCCGGATACCACCGGGGTCGAGGGTCGGCCCCGGCCATGGTGGATCACTGCTTGGCTTTGACGATCTTGCCAATCACCGCGTTGCTGCGCTTGATCAGCACATAGTCGGAGCCGATCTTGACCCACTGGCTGTCTTCGCCCGGCTGTTCCAGACCGTGCTTTTTCCAGTCCTTGATCACGTACTCGTCACGGATGTACTTGCGCGGCGCCCGGCCACCCTCTTCGAGTTCAAAGGTAGGATGATCAGGATCGTGGGTGACGGCCTCATCGCTCTGATTGGCGTCCTTCTTGTTGACCTTGTTCTGGTACTGCGAGCTGGTGGGCTCCGCAGCGGCCTTGTCGGCGGCCGGTTTGGTCGGGGTCATGGATTCGGGCGCGGCCTGGACCTCCAGGGCTCCGGTCAGGACGACGGCGCCCAGGGCCAGGGAGAGCAGCGATTGCTTGATCATGGGGGTGTTTCTCCTCTGCGTTCGAGGTTTTGACCCCGGAGGCGGAGGAAAAGCTCCACGAATACCTACGGTCGTGCGGTTGGCCTTACCACCGTTCGCTCTGGTCGGTCTTCACCCGGGTCAGCATCCGCAGCGGCGGGCGCGAGCGCCGGGTGGGAAAGGCCTCCAGCGAGCCACTCAGCCAATAGGACTGCTGACCGAGTCGCGCGGCTTGCTGGCGCAAGGTAAGGACGCCGAGGACATAGCGCTGCTGCCTGCCGGGCGCTTGGCCTGGCTGCGTTCGAGCAGGCGCCGGGCTTGCGCCAGGGCCACGATGTGGCTGTCAGTCACACCCTTCAGGCAACGACTTCCTCGTGGGGATGACGCTTATCGAACCTGTCTCCTCTCGCCGCTGGCAGCCCGTCCGGGACAGGGTGGCAAAGCCCTTGACTGCTTATCGGCAAGCCCGGGCTGGCGCGTCTTGCGGCACCTCAGGCAGAGTAGCCCACCCCCTTGGCCAGAGGTGCAGCCCCTTGGAACGCTGGAAGATTCTCGCCGGCCTGGTGAGCTTCACCTTCTTCATGAAGAAACATCCAGCAGTGACTACAGCTATCGCTTTCCAGTTCGCCACGTTCACCTCACTAGCTCACAAATCAGGCGCCAGCCCTTACACCATGCGGATTCGAATGTCAACAAATAACTCAAAAAAGTATTGACAGGAACGGAAAAGCATGATACTATTCTAAACACTGGTACAAGACTTGCATGTACCCCCTTCTTCCCATCCTCGCCAGCAGGAGCCGACACCTCCCGGCATAGCTGGCCTCGCTAACGATGTACCTCCTTACTTTGCGGTCATTAGGTGCATCCAGCCGGACTTATCCCCCGGCGAAGTTCACGGTCGGAACTCTAAACCTTTGTAGGCTTGCCTACGCCGCGTCTGGGAGGGCGTGTAAGGCGCTTTCTTCTTCGGGAGCGATAGACCACTAATTCACGTCCTGGCTGAGGACGATAATTCAGCCAACTCCAATCGTTTCGTATGCTATTTGCCCGACTCCGGTCGGGTATTTTTTCATGCCTACGATTCGATTAACTCAATAATACGGCTAAAAGCCAGTAAACATCGCATCTAAACGAAAAGGAACAAACTCAATGCACCAATACTTAATCGTTGGAGACATTCCCGTTCTTCACGAAAAAATTCCAGCCATCTTCGGAGCAGTTGAATCCGATGAGAAACTGTCCAGCGATCTCTATGATGATCTCGAAGGCGTCCGCTTAAAGAAGGTGAACGAACGCGGCTGGGATACATACCACGAAATCGCAGCAATGACCGACAATGAAATTGTCCTCCTTGATCTCTGGAAAGACTACCAATGAACGAAGCCCAAACATTTATCGACAATCTGCAAGCCTACCAACAAGGGCTAGCAGACATGCAAGCTCATTACGAAGGGTTGATAGCTGAAGGCAAGCTAGCCAATCCAAAGGAAATTCTGGAGCGCTTCGCTGAAGAGCTTCGTTACGAGCTAGATGGAGACTCAGTGAGTATCAAATGGACCTTGTAAGCGAAAAGAAAGAGAAAGGCAATTACGAGTATCGCCAGCAGCTAAAGCAGTTTAAACAATCCCAAAAGCAACAACGCAACCAACGCAAATCGAAACGGAGTAATAATGATGAGTAACCAATTTGAAATCAATCAAGAAGCTATTGACGCCCAGGTAGCTAGCTACGCGACTATCGTCCAGCCATACGAAAAGATTGCAAGTCTTTCCGTTGCTGATGCCTTCGTCAAGTTCCAAAGCCTAGTCCAAGAAGGACGGGAGTTGTTTGTGAATGACAAGGGGGCTTTGCTAAGAGAGTACGCTCCGGCATTTAGTGTTGGTGGCGGTAGTTTCTACCTACGCCGTCGCCAAGAAGACATTGACGCCGAACTTGCCGCCTACCGCGAACGCCTGATTGCAGCTGAGACAGCTCGCCTGCAAGCTGCCAAAGCCGCACACATTGAGGCCCAGGTGGCCGCTGCTATCGCTGACCACGAAGCCAAGGAAGCCGAGAAGGCCCAGCGTGCCAAGGATCAGGTAGCCGAGAAAGCGCGTGCCGCTGCCATCGCTGCCCTTGGGGAGGCCGCGTAATGCTTTCCCCCATCATTGAAGACCAGACAACGCACTTGCTGAAAATGAAGTGGGACCCAAAGTACAAGGCCGAGTTTGAAGCTTTCCAAGCTGACCTTATTCAAGCTCAAGCAATTCTGAAAGCTCACAAGGAAAAACTGGACATTGCTAAGGGCGTCTATCACAGCACACGCCCTGGCGACATCAACAAGGATTCCGATCCAGAATTGCAAGGGCTGGCCGCTTTGCTGGATACACTGGCATTCATCAAAGACCCAGCCCAGCGGCTCCGAATGATGAAAGAATGGGCGAACAGTTAAGATGCTTTTGAACGACTTCTACCGCCGCACCAAAACAGAATCCCGCATCCTAACATTCATCAAAGAAAATCCTGAAGTGGATAAGGATGCTATCGGACTTTTCAGCTTCCTATGCGGCCCAACTTGGTATAACGCTCTTTACGTTGTAATTGATGGCACTGATAACAATGCTGAACAACGCATCAATACTTTGTGGCGAGATTCTCCAAGCTTCAAAGTCCTAAAGCGTTCCGGTGTTACAGCTATTCAAATCAACGCCAATGACGCGGCTAGAGTTCGCCCCCTATTGGATGGCCTAGCCATTGTCCATGAAGGTCGGCTAGCTGAGAACGCTCTTCTAGAAGTTCTGCCACTCCTGAAGTAACAACACATTGTAATCATCCAAGGCCCGAAAGGGCCTTTATTATTTTCGGAGGTCAATAATGACAACCAAAGAACATCGCGGGTACGTCATTGTTGATCGTCCCGTACACATCAGCGGCTTGGACAAAGTTATCGATTTTGTCGAGTCTGGCCTAACAGATTTCGTTGTAGTGCAGATTCCCGTTGGCCGTGCCTATGGTCAAGCTGTCACTCGATGGTTTCAACGCCACTCCCCAAACAGCCGGTATCTCCGAGTGAGCGGTCATTGGGGCCGAAATACATGGCTACTCGCGTTCGACAAGCCCAGCACACGCCGAGCTTTCAATACCTTCCTGCACCTCCACCACCAGCACTTCACCGTCTGGCAGGGTAGTAACGCCGCTACATTCATCGACGAAGCCAGCCGCGCGCTTGAGCTAAGCCGAATCTCTGGACGTGTCGATGGACCACGCGGGGTGAACGCTCATGGCTGATAAACAGATTGCCGCCCTATTCGGGTCGATTGGCTTCCGCATCGATGATCGCAACCTCATCCAGTTCCACCAGCGTATGCAGAAAGTCAGCCGAGAGATGCAAACCCTTGGCAAGCTGGCTGATGGTATCGCCACGAAGCTGGAGAAGTTCACTGGCAAGAGCGTCAGTGCTGGCGGACTGAATACCAAAGCCCTTGCACGCGACGTTGCCCGGCTGGAGGTTTTGCTGGCACTGGTAGCTCGGGCCAAGAGTCGTGCCCAAACCCAGTTCAACAAGGAAGCCCTCTCTGCCGGTCGATTGGTATTCGCTGGGAAGAACAATGAGTTCAAGCTTCAGAAGGGCCAACTGGACATCGAGAAGCAGCGTGTCGCCATCGAACAACTTCGACAGCGTGGAGCCACAAGCGCCGCTGCCGATGAAATCAAACTCCAACAAGCACGCCGCCGTCTGGCTGAAAGCACAGCTATCGCCGAACAGCGCCAACGTAACCTCGCCCTCGCCGGACAGGAACGAATCAACCGCGTAGCTCGCCAGGGAACCCTTGCCCAGCAAGCCCAGTTCCGCCTTGAGACGATGCAGGCCAGAGAGGTTGAGCGGAGAGCCCGTAGAACGCCTTCTGAGACGTTTCCTCGCTCACGCCCTGGCATGGGTAGCAGTGGCCCTCAGAACTTCTCCTTGGGCTTTGCAGGAGGCTTGGGAGCGTTCGCTTTGGGCCTCGGATTTGCCACAAGCGTTGTAGGTAGCTGGACTGCCGCCCTACAGGCAAGCATGGCCGCCCTACAGACACCACTCCGGCCCAGCTGGAAGCGATGCTCCGCAAGTACATCCCCAAGGCTGAGCTGGAACGCCTCTATGCCCATCGCCCAACCAAGGTAAACGGCATCGAAGGCAAGCGGCGTGAGCTGGCGAAGTGGCAAGCCGAATTGGTAACCCTAGACCCAGCCGAAGACACTATGCCGGACGGACTTCGCCGCTTGCTGGTCATCGATACCGCCAAGGCTCCACGAGCAGAGATTACCGAGGTTCACGCAGCGTGCCGCGACTTGCTGGGCCTCCAGCGAATTAGCCGACCAGCTACAGGATTCCTGAAAGTGGTAGCCCAGGAGGCGGCTCGCCTCGCTTCGTTCGCTTCTGGCGGTCGTAAGCGTTGCCTGCTCCAGCTGGTTGAGCTGGTGCGACTGTTTGATTCTCGACGTGATGGCTGGAGCCCGCTGGCGACGTTCTCAGCCGAGACAATCGACGCCATTGAAAGCGAAGCTTTTGAGGTGGCAGTCATGGACCTATTCCACGGCGACCACTCCGCATTCCACTACGATCTGGAAGACCTGCTTTCTGGTATCACGCTCCACGCATTCGAGCAGGATCGCCCGCTGCACAACGAGCTGAAGGCCCTTGGACAGGTAGCAGCATTCGAGATGTCGGAAGCGTTCAAGGCATCGGCGGACTACCGCTGGGGCACTCGACTTGAAGGTCCAAAGCTTCCAGCTACAGAAGTCTACGAGGCATCACCAGCCCCACGCGCTGAACCCCGCTGGAAGACGCAGATGGTTGCGGCCCTTGTGCCGAAGCAAGACCCATTTGAAGAGGTAGCCGAGCGCCTCCCCTTCAAGTTTACGTTCCGCCTAAGCCCAGCAAGCCTGTGGCGGGAGATCAAAGACGAGGAGCGTCGCAAGGCTGAGCTGGAAGCGATGGCAACGGATGAAAGCCCGTTCGACTGAAAGCGAATGAGCACCGAAAGGTGCTCTACGATTTGCAACACTTATTCGCTTTAACCCGCATGAATACTGGGTTGTAGAGCGATTGATTTCCTGTAGGCGTCGCCTACGCTTCAGTGACATTCACAGCGGAGCGGACGCGATGACAGATACACCGTTTAAGGTCGAGGTAAGGCATACGGTTGGCGGTACGTCCAAGACGTTTGAGATCGAATCCCTCTTCCCGTCATCCCTTCCTCAGGTAGATACCAGCGATGACCGAAGGCTTCGAGAGATCATTGACGCCATTGAGGAGAAGGAGAACGTCTGGATTACCCTGGACGGAAAGACCTTTTACAACGGCATCCCAGTTGACAACATCACCCCAATCATCATCGAGGCGACCCCAAAGGATTTCCACAACTGGGAGCCGCTCTCTGGTAGCTGGGGGTACGTTCCGAAGGACACTCCAAGCAACATCCGAGTGATAGGAGATAAATGAGTTTCTAGCCTCGCTAGAGAACAATGCCAGGAACAATGGCTATCAATGGGGCATGGATTGATTCCTTCGCCCCTTCCTTTATGCCAACCCGCATCAATTCTGGCTTGAGCCAAGCAATCCCCATCCAAGCTCAATAAACTGTTGTTTTGCTAACGATTGAGCTTATCGAGATGCAGCCGAAGGCGTTCGAATTGCAGGCCCGCCCCTGATTAGTAGCACCAGCCTATCCCCGAGGGTCAGCGGCAGCTGACGGCCATTCCCATCCCTGCTCAGGTATCAACAATCGACCGTTTAACGATACCGCTCATCAGATACGGTTTCTGGTATCACCAAATAGGCTTTCTACTTATGTGATACCTTGATAAAGTGATCCCACGTTAACTGATACCAATTGATTGATACCAAGGGGATCGAGATGGGCCGTACCTTCCTTTATGCCCGCGTCTCCACCGCCGACCAAACCACCGACAACCAATTGCTGGAAGTCCAGCAAGCAGGATTCGCTGTCGATCCTCGCCGCGTTGTAACTGAAACGGTATCCGGCTCCACTCAGGCCAGCGAGCGTAAGGGCTTTCAGAAGCTTCTGGAGAAGATGGAAGGTGGTGACACCTTGATCGTCACCAAGCTGGATCGCCTTGGCCGTAACGCCATGGATGTCCGCTCCACCATCGAGAAGCTGTCTGAGGAAGGTATCCGCGTTCACTGCCTCGCATTGGGTGGCGTGGACCTCACCAGTGCAGCCGGGAAGATGACGATGCAGGTGCTGTGTGCGGTAGCCGAGTTTGAACGTGACTTGCTCATCGAGCGTACACACGCTGGCCTTGAGCGGGCCAAGAATGAAGGCAAGAAACTTGGTCGCCCTGAAGCTGTAGACACCACCAAGGCAGTGCAGGCAGCCAAGGTTCGTGGCCTAACTCAGAGTCAAGCAGCGAAGGAACTCGATCTAGGTATTGCCACGATCAAACGACACTGGAACAAAGCATAGACGCCATCCAGTTAGAGCCGCCTTCGGGCGGCTTTTCTTTTGCTCTGTGCATTGCTTCAGCGTCTGAGGAATTCGAATGGGTCAAAGGTTATTGCGGGATTCCTAGAGGTTTCGTCTGCCCTGTTTGGGGATTGCTTAATTGTCCCGGTAGAACGGGGATTCTAATTTTAAGGCGTCTACGAGCGCCTACAGGACGCGCTTGCTAAGCACCCTGTACACAGGGTTTATTTTAAGATTACACAGCGTCAGAGAGCCCCATAGAGGCGCTTGCTTGGTAGCACCGCGACCGAAGTGTTTTCCAGAATCCTACAGCTTAGGTTATCGCTAGATTGCTGGTGCTAAGTGTTCTGGAGAAAGCTACGTGCTTGGAGATTTCGATAAAGCTACGGGTTGAGCAGCATGGATAGCCGGCTTGCTTGGTAGCACAGCGAGCGAGGAGTTACCTAAAATCCAACAGCCTCCGTGTGCCAGGAGTGCGGGCTGCTAAGTGCCATCGCTGCCGCGTCGGATTCTAAAATTTCTACGGTTTCCAGCTGCCCAGGGAGGCCGGTGCTTAGTCGCTGTGCGGATTTTCGGCCCAGGGAATTCTTCCCCCAAAAAAGCGGGTCCGAAATTTTCGGCGGGAATTTGGGAAAAAGTTGAAACGCCTTCCTTCAGCTGTTCCAGCTGAAAAAGTTGCTCTTACTGATAGCCATCAGCAAGAGCAAGCTTTATAAACTTACACCTCAACCAAAAAAATCATCGTGGTAAAACATCAACTCAAGCACTCTCTCTGACCATTCCCCGACTTCATCCTCGCTGGATGGGTAACGGTAGTATTCATGCTCAAGCATGTGCTTAATCTTACGCTCGGCAAGCGCGGCAGTTAGTATTTCTTTCATGGTCGATTTCTTTCAGATGGGAGGGGGATTTCGTTAGGAGAGGCGACGGTAAACCCAGGCCCGAACTCTTTGCAAGAGGTTTTTCAAATTATTTTCGTCTCGTCATTAGAGTACTCAGAAAGGGATAGAATACTCGTGCAACATACTAATTAAGATAGGGTAGTAAGATGACATAGCGATAGTAAGAGATACGGATACTATCTATTTGAAAAGTTAATAAACTACGGACTTTCCTGCTGGAGTACGCTGCTACCTAGGAATCTCTAGCCTTGCCGGTGACGTAGTTCGGCTTTGAGCCTTTGAGCATCCTTCTCCGCCTGCTGGAGATGTTCCCTCGCGGTAGCCAGCTCCCGCTTGAGTCGTGCCAGCTCTTCCACAAGGGCGTGATGACGAAGCTCCCCCTGTACCTCTGGAAGGGTAGGTAGTAGCCGATTACCTCGCTCGGCTCCGCTGGTTCGACACGCATTCTGATAGACGTGCCACGCCATGTATTCGCCCCTGGCCCGGTACATCGCTGTTCGGGCCTCGTCCAGCTGAGCCAAGAGTTTCAGATTGTCTTGCCGATACTTCGCCAGCAGCTCATGCAGGGTGGCAGCTTCATCGCTGAGAAGGTCAACGAGGTTCCGGGCATACCTCAGTTGGCACGGCTGGAACAGTTGCTGTTGGCGGTCGAAGGTGTCTATGTCTTCGTCGTGGTCGGTATGGCGGATCACATCGGCATCATCCACAATTGATCTGTATGGATGAACAGTAGTATGGCGATTCGCCGCTATCAAGCTTGACAGCGACGAACGGGGTAGCGGATTGGAGAAAGGGCCGTCCATGGCCCCACGTAACCCGGTTAGCTCGACAGCATCTGGATGAGCTGCTGCACTTGAGGACTGTTTGCAAGCTGAAGGACATTGTTCAAGTAGGCCGGACCTTCCTTCAGAACACCGAAGAGAATTTGCTTGAATCCTCTCTTCTCGGCTTCTGCTGCCTGCTCCGCTTTAGGGATGCCTTGAAGCGCTCTCAGTATCTCGGCCAGCTTCGTCGGGTCAGTATCTGCGGGCAGGCCAAGCTTCTCCATAAGAGGGGCCTTAGGCAGAATGTTGAAGCCTTGACCCCCGTTACCCACTGACACGCAACCATCGAACTCGGCGTTAACTTCCCCTGTGACTCGGAATCCGTCCTCAGCACATCCAAACGCACCGCAGTTTGTGAACTTAGCAGCCACTGCCGCCTCCTTGTGAACATCGTCACGTTTGTGGAGTTCTGAAGCTAACACGGCAGATTAGGCTGGACAATACAGGTTGATTCGTGAATGTAAATTAGCTTGACAAGCTTTATAGAATCTGCCTATAATGCTTGTTCTTCCTAATGCGGCAGCATTGGGATTGATTCTTCATTGCGAAGCAATGGGGGACTACCACCAAGCGACCAACAAGGGCGCCATCTGTGGTTGATCTGCTCCTAAAGGAATCAGCTTCAAAGCTGCCGCTTTGGAAGGTATTACAGCCGACAGGCGTCGCCTGTCAGTTATCTACATGAATGCGGATTCTCCGCAGAGCGTCCTCCGCTTCTGTGCGTCCACGGTATTCCGACATCGACGATTCTTCGCTGAGCCTTTCGTCTACGAGATAGGCTCCTTCAGTTCGGCTCCAGCCTAGCGACTGGTATTCCCGTCCCCCGACTGTCAGCTTCCCGTCTGGGTAGCAGGTCATCTCAAAGCCCACCTTCCGCAATAGTCCCCCAAGCTCCAGCGTCTCGCTGGGATGCTCGGAATCTTGCCACCCGGCATCGATGGTATTCGCCAGTTGCGATAGGGCCTGATCCTCATCAGCCTGTAGTTGGGTACGCTCCGATTCAAGCGCCTTCTGCTGAGCCAGGAGGGCGTCCATCTCCTTCTCAAATGCGGGGTTGTCGTACTTGGCCAAGGCGCCAGCCAGCCGAGCTACACCCTCGGAAATCTCGCCCAACTCATGGTCGATGGCGATGATTCGCCGCATTCCTGGCGTTGTCTGTCTGCTAGCCAGAGCACGCTCCACCCATGGGCCAGCCTCCGCCCGGTACAGGGCGATCCCCACGGCTTCGGGCACACCTTTCCCGTTCGTACAGTCGCCACCGCGATTCTTGTTGCCGCAGAACAGCACACGTTTGTCCCACGCTGGCTTCAAGTTCATCGCTCCGCCACACACACTACAAACCGCCACCGATGTCAGGAAGTGCGTCCTGCTGGGCACAGCTCTGGTAGACCCTTCCAGACGCCGCCGTCTCTCTTGTTTGACGCGGTGCCAGAGGTCAAGGGGGATAGGTGCCGGGTAGCATTCAACGCCATTCCAGAAGCCCCGTAGAAGCTCTGTAGAGGCGTCCTTTTCAATCAAGTGCTGTAGCCATGCGTCCTTCAGCTTCGCCCCTTCAGTACGCTTCCCGTAGCTTCTAGTCGCCTCCCATTCCGCGACATGCGGGTGTCTCTCGCGGGCGAGCTTCATCGCCTTCCGATAGCCCAGGCCGCTGCAATACAACTCCAAGCATTCCGCGACGAACGCCGCCATGGGCTCATTCAGTACGGCATCATCCCCAACGCGATCCAGCCAGAGCGGTAGCCGCCGATTGCCTACGGCACGTCCTTTAGCGCCAGCCTCTTTGCGGCCTTTCCATGCGCTCTGGATTCGGTTGGACAGACGTTCGCTGAAAGCATGGGCCGCTTGCAGGGCACCCACGAGCGCATACATCTCCGGGCCATCCAGAGACTTCCGGTTGTACGTCTGTCCCGTCTCAAGCAGCACGATCACCACATCATGGCGGAGCAGGCTCATCAGTGGCGGTAGCATCTCCGCCATAGGCATCCGCCCAATGCGGTCGGCGGTTTCGACCAACAGGTGTACGCCGGAAGGGTAGGTCCCGGCTTCTACTGCCTCCACGAGACGCCCAAGCTCTCCAGCAGGGGACAGGTGCTGTCCGCTCCATCCAGATACGCCAGCATCGGTGAACTCGTCTATCAGCACAGCGCCGGTATGGTCCGCCAGCCAGCGGTCCACCATAGCCGCCTGCCGCTGGCGTGAATCGCCGGAGGTCTGTTTACTGCTGGACCATCTCGAATACCGAATGCACGGGACGCTCATGATTGCTCGCTACAAGGCCATCGCTGTACTCACTAGCGTAACCTTTTTCATGGAAAATCTGGACGCCACCGTGATCGCCACGGCGCTGCCGCAGATGGCGCTGTCCTTCGGCCGCGATCCGGTGGACCTCAACCTGGGCATCAGCGCCTATCTGCTGGCCATTGCCGTGGGCATCCCGGTGAGTGGCTGGATCGCCGAGCGCTTCGGTCCCCGCCCGGTCTTCACCCTGGCCATCGGCGTCTTCACCCTGGCCTCGCTGCTCTGCGGCATGGCCCTGTCACTCGAACATTTCATCGCCGCGCGCATCCTCCAGGGGCTCGGCGGCGCCCTGATGGTGCCCGTGGGGCGTCTGGTGGTGCTGCAAGTCACCGAGAAGCACGAGCTGGTGCGCGCCATCGCCCTCATCACCTGGCCGGGCCTGGTGGCTCCCGTGCTCGGCCCGCCCCTGGGCGGCCTGATCACCACCTATGCCGACTGGCGCTGGATCTTCTATCTCAATCTGCCGCTGGGGTTGATCGCCCTGCTGCTGGCCTGGCGCCTGGTGCCCGCCGACCTGCCGACCCAGCGCCATCCGCTGGACTGGCGCGGCTTCCTGTTGCTGGGTGGCGCCTGCGTGGCCTTCATGTGGGGCGTGGAGCGCCTCGGCCAGAACCATGGCAGCCTGGGCGCCAACCTGGCCTGGATGGGCATAGGGCTGATCCTCGGCACCAAGGCGGTGCGCCACATGACCCGGATCGAACGCCCGCTGATCGATTTTGGCACACTGCGCATCCCCACCTACCGCGCGGCCATCCTCGGTGGCGGCCTGTTCCGCGTCACCATCGCCACGGCGCCCTTCCTGCTGCCCCTGCTGTTCCAGTTGGCCTTCGGCCTGGACGCCTTCCAGGCCGGCCTGCTGCTGCTGGCGCTGTTCGCCGGCAACCTGGCGGCCAAGCCCTTCACCACCGCCACCATGCGCCGCTTCGGCCTGCGCACCATCCTGACCGTCAACGGCCTGCTCAGCGCGTTCAGCCTGCTGGCCTGTGGCCTGCTCACTCCGGACTGGCCCTTGCCGGCGATCCTGCTTCTGCTGTTCTTCAGCGGGGTGTTCCGCTCGCTGCAGTTCACCGCCAGCAATGCCCTGGCCTTCGCCGACATCCCCAAGGCCCAGCTGAGCCATGCCTCCACGCTGTTCAGCACCAATTTCCAGCTGGCCATGGGCCTGGGCGTGGCCATCGCCGCCCTGCTGCTGCGCGCCTCGATGGACTGGCACGGCCACCTCGACCCGCAACTGGCGGACTTTCGGCTAGCCTTTTGCATAGTGGCCGTGCTCGGCATCCTGAGCACCCTGGATGCCTTCCGCCTGGCCCGCAACGCAGGCGATTCGGTCAGCGGCCATACCTCTGGAAGTTGACCAGGCGGACAGGGCTCCAGGCGATGTCGATTGGGGGTTAGGGCTTAGCGTCTTACCCGTGTTTACCGACCTGTTATGATGCGCGCCTTTTTCCGATCAGACCGGCGCGCACGAGGCATCCCATGCTGGAAAGACTCTTCCAACTCAAGGCCCACAACACCTCTGTCCGCACCGAACTGCTGGCCGGGGTCACCACCTTCCTGGCCATGGCCTACATCCTGTTCGTCAACCCGAGCATCCTCGGCGCCACCGGCATGGACAAGGGCGCGATCTTCGTCGCCACCTGCCTGGCCGCCGCCATCGGCTCGGCGCTCATGGGACTCATCGCCAACTACCCCATCGCCCTCGCCCCGGGCATGGGCCTCAACGCCTTCTTCACCTACACCGTGGTCCTGCACCTGGGCCATACCTGGCAGGTGGCCCTGGGCGCGGTGTTCCTCTCGGCGCTGATGTTCTTCCTGCTGTCGATCTTTCGCATCCGCGAATGGATCATCAACAGCATTCCGCTCCCGCTGCGCTCGGGCATCGCCGCCGGCATCGGCCTGTTCCTGGCGCTGATCGCCCTGCAGACCGCCGGCATCGTGGTGGGTAATCCGGCGACCCTGGTGGGCCTGGGCGACCTGTCCAAACCCGGTCCGCTGCTGGCCATCCTCGGCTTCTTCCTGATCGTCGTGCTCGAGGCGCGCAAGGTCACCGGCGCGGTGCTGATCGGCATCCTGGTGGTCACCGTGATCGCCATCGTCCTGGGCGTCAGCGCCTTCGGCGGCCTGGTCTCCATGCCGCCGTCGCTGGCGCCGACCTTCCTGCAACTGGACATCCGGGGCGCCCTGGACGTCGGCCTGATCAGCGTCATCTTCGCCTTCCTGTTCGTCGACCTGTTCGACAACTCCGGCACCCTGATCGGCGTGGCCAAGCGCGCCGGCCTGATGGGCAAGGACGGCCACCTGCCGAAGATGGGCCGTGCCCTGATCGCCGACAGCTCCGCCGCCATGTTCGGCTCGTTGCTCGGCACCTCCACCACCACCAGCTACATCGAATCCGCCGCCGGCGTTTCCGCAGGGGGGCGTACCGGCCTCACTGCCGTGGTGGTCGCGGTGCTGTTCCTGCTGGCGCTGTTCTTCGCCCCCCTGGCCGGTAGCGTGCCCGCCTTCGCCACCGCCCCGGCGCTGTTCTTCATCGCCGTACTGATGACCTCGGGCCTGGCCGAGATCGAGTGGGACGACCTGACTACCGCCGCCCCGGTGCTGGTCACCGCCCTGGCCATGCCGCTGACCTATTCCATCGCCAACGGCATCGCCTTCGGCTTCATCACCTGGACCGTCATCAAGCTGCTCTCCGGCCGTACCCGCGAGCTGAATTCGGCGCTGATCGTGCTGTCGATCCTGTTCGTCATCAAGCTGGGCTGGTTCAACGCCTGACCCCTCCCCTCGGGGCTCCGGCCCCGAGGTCTCCCCGCCTCACCCTGCTCCGGATCTACCATGTCCCAACCCTCCTTCGTTCCCGCCGACTACCAGGCTCAACTCGACGCCAAGGCCCACCGCCTGCGCGAACTGCTGGCGCCTTTCCAGGCCCCCGAGCCGGAGGTCTTCGCCTCGCCGCTGCAGCACTACCGGCTGCGCGCCGAATTCCGCCTGTGGCGGGAGAACGAGGAACGCCACTACGCCATGTTCGCCCCGGGCGACAAGCGCACGCCGATCCTCATCGAAGCCTTCCCCATCGCCAGCCAGCGCATCAATGACCTGATGCCGCGCCTCAAGGCCGGCTGGCAGGCGGACGTGGCGCTGTCGTTCAAGCTGTTCCAGGTGGAATTCCTCACCACCCTGAGTGGCGACGCCCTGATCACCCTGGCCTACCACCGCCCGCTGGACGCCGCCTGGCAAGCCGCCGCCGAGCGCCTGGCCGCCGACCTGGGCGTCAGCCTGATCGGTCGCTCCCGCGGCCAGCGCCTGGTGATCGGCCGCGACCATGTGCTCGAAGAACTGGAGGTGGCCGGGACGACCTACCGCTATCTGCAACCCGAGGGTGGCTTCACCCAGCCCAATGGCACCGTCAACCAGAAGATGCTGAGCTGGGCCCACACCGCCCTGGGCGAGCGCGACGACGATCTGCTGGAGCTCTATTGCGGCAACGGCAACTTCACCCTGCCGCTGGCCAGCCGGGTCCGTAAGGTACTGGCCACCGAGGTGAGCAAGACCTCGGTCAACGCCGCCCTGCACAACCTGGCCAGCAATGGCGTGGACAACGTCACCCTGGTGCGTCTCTCCGCCGAGGAGCTGACCCAGGCGCTCAACGAGGTCCGCCCCTTCCGCCGCCTGGCCGGCGTGGATCTCAAGAGCTACCAGTTCGGCACCGTCTTCGTCGACCCGCCCCGCGCCGGCATGGACCCCGACACCTGCGAACTGACCCGTCGCTTCGAGCGCATCCTCTATATTTCTTGCAATCCGGAGACCCTGGCCGAGAACATCGCCCGGTTGCAGGACACCCACCGCATCACCCGCTGCGCCCTGTTCGACCAGTTCCCCTGGACGCACCACATGGAGAGTGGGGTGTTGCTGGAACGGCGTTGAGGCGCCCGCATGAAAAAGGCTGCGCCATTTTCCAACCTACGCCTGGTCCGAACGTCCCCTCTCCCTCCGGGAAAGGGTTGGGGTGAGGGGACCGCTAATTCGTAGGTTGGGCTGAAACGGCTCTATCGTCGAAGCCCAACAGGTCCGCCCCGTTGGGCTTCGCTGCGCTCAGCCCAACCTACGAGATACCGCACGCGGAAAAGGCTGTGCCGTTTTCCACCCTACGCCTGGTTCGAACGCCCCCTCCCTCGGGGAGAGGGTTGGGGTGAGAGGACCGCTAACCCGTAGGTTGGGCTGAAACGGCTCTATCGTCGAAGCCCAACAGGCCCGCCCCGTTGGGCTTCGCTGCGCTCAGCCCAACCTACGAGATACCGCACGCGGAAAAGGCTGCGCCGTTTTCCACCCTACGCCTGGTCCGAACGTCCCCTCTCCCTCCGGGAAAGAGTTGGGGTGAGGGGACCGCTAATTCGTAGGTTGGGCTGAAACGGCTCTATCGTCGAAGCCCAACAGGCCCGCCCCGTTGGGCTTCGCTGCGCTCAGCCCAGCCTACGAGATACCGCACGCGGAAAAGGCTGTGCCGTTTTCCACCCTACGCCTGGCCCAAACGCTCCCTCTCCCTCGGGGAGAGGGTTGGGGTGAGGGAGGCCCTACTCGTGAAAATCCGCCACCGTCTCGCGACGGCCATAGAGGAAGGCGTCCGCCACATGGCGCAGTGGGGCCACGTCCACATCGGAGCGATTCGCGGCGACCAGCTCGGCGAAGCGGGCATAGAGGCCGGCGTACTCCTGGTCCGGGCCCTGGTGGCTCAGCTGGCCGTCCAGGTACAGCTCGCTGCCGCCCTTGCTCAGGGTCAGGCGACCGCCATCGGTGTCGACATGGATGTCCCAGGTCTGGGGACCGGTCTGCAGGAAGTCGAAGTCGGCGGCGATGGGTACGCCGGCGCTGTCGACGAAGGCCAGTTGCGCGGCCACCGGGGTCTGGCAGTTGCCGGGTACTTGCAGCGTCGCCTCCTTGAGAAAGAATGGCCGTGGCAGGATGGCGGTGACGATGGACAGCGCATTGATGCCCGGATCGAAGACGCCCATGCCGCCCGGCTCCCAGATCCAGGCCTGACCAGGATGCCAGACGCGCACGTCTTCCTTCCACTCGATCCGCACCGCCTGGATGCGCTTGCCTTCCAGCCATTCGCGGGCTGGCTGGACGCCCTGGGCATGGCGAGAATGCCAGGTGGCGAACAGCGAAAGACCGGCCGCCTCGGCCTGGCGGGTCAGGGCTTCCACTTCACTCAGGGTCGCCCCCGGCGGTTTTTCCAGCATCACGTGCTTGCCCGCCGCCAGGGCCTCGCGGGCCTGTTCGTAACGCACCGCCGCTGGCGCGCAGAGCGACACGGCGTCGATCGCCAGGCCGTCTTCGAGCAGGGCACTCAGGCTGGGATAGTGGGCGACGCCGTCGAGCTGAGCGTTGCGGCTGGCCACGGCGACCAGCTCGTAGTCGGAATTGGCGGCGAGCGCCGGCAGGTGCTGGTCACGGGCGATCTTGCCCAAACCGACGATGGCTATTCTTATCATGATCGTCCTCGGTAGACGGTAGGAGTCCGTCGCCTAGGATCGGGTAATCATCACACCAAAGCAACAGCTTCGCGGTCGGTCTGCAGGCTCTCGCGCAACTCCAGCCAGCTGCGCAGATTAGCCCCCTCGCGGCCCTTGCGCCACATCAGCCAGGTGGTGGACTGGGCGAAGCGCGCCTGGATCGGATGACGCTGCACCCGCTCGCGGCCGGGCAGGCTGTCGAGCATGGATTCCGGCATCAGCGCCACCCCGCCGGTGATCACGCAGGCCAGCATGCTGTGGTAGGACTCGATCTCCATCACCGGTCCGCTGGGCACCCCAGCGGCGGCGTACCAGGTGTCCAGGTAGCGTCTATAGGAGCAGCCGGCGCGAAAGCCGAACACCGGGCGTCCCGCCACGTCGGCCGGTGAATGCACCGGGCCGAGTTCCAGCCCGGTGATCAGCACCAGCCGCTCCTCGAACCAGGGCTGGCCTTCCAGCGCCGCGTCGGGCGCCGGGCCGTCCACCAGGGCGGCGTCCAGGCGACCGGCCAGCAGGCCTTCCACCAGTTCGCCGCTGGGGCCACTGTGCACCTGCAGATTCACCTTGGGATAGCGCTGGTGATAACGCGCCAGCAGCCCTGGCAGATGGATGGCCGCGGTGCTGAACATGGACCCCAGGACGAAGGTACCGGCCGGCTCGCCGCCCTGCACTGCGCTGCGCGCCTCGTCGGCCAGGGCGAACAGGCGATGGGCGTAGTCCAGCATTCGGTGGCCGGCGGCGGTCAGGTGCAGCCGCTGGCGTTCGCGCAGGAACAGCTCCACCCCCAGCTTGTCTTCCAGCTGGCGCAGGCGCGTGGAGAGATTGGACGGCACCCGATTGAGTCGCTCGGCGGCCTTCACCAGGGAACCTTCCTCGGCCACCGCCTGGAAGATGCGTAGCTCTGCGAACTCCATGGATCACCACCTTTCTCTTTAGCTGAACATCTATTTCTCTATTATTCGTTTTTATTGATTAACTGCAAGGCCTAGGCTGTACTCATCCGCTCGCTACTGGAGTTCCGCGATGACCGCCACTACCCGCCTGCTGGCCTGCCTGCTGGCCCTGGCCACCGCCATGGGCATCGGCCGCTTCGCCCTTACCCCCGCCCTGCCCCACCTGATCGCCGAGGGCCAGATCGACCTCACCGGCGCCAGCCTGCTGGCCGCGGCCAACTACCTGGGCTACCTGCTCGGCGCCCTGGACGCGCTCTTCGCCCGTCGGACCCATGCGCGCCTGGTCGGGGGGCTCTGGCTCTGCGCCGGCCTGACCCTGGCCTCGCTGCTGGCCGATGGCCTGGCCGCCCAGGCGCTATTGCGCTTCGGCACCGGCCTGGCCAGCGCCTGGGTGCTGGTGATGGTGACCGGTCTGAGCCAGCCCCTGGCCGCCGAAGCCGGCCGGCCACGGCTCGGCGCCCTGGTCTTTACCGGGCCCGGGGTGGGCATTCTCATCAGTGGTCTGATGGCCCTGGTCAGCAATCGCCTGGGTGGCGATTCCAACCAGCTGTGGCTGAGCTACGGCCTGCTCGCCAGCGTGGCCACCCTGGCCCTGCTGCCCCTGCTGCCGCGGCGCGGTCCGGCCACCCCGCTACCCAGCGCCACCGCGGCGCCGGCCAAGCGTTCCCCGGCCTTCAATCGCCTGATCCTGGCCTATGGCCTGGTGGGCGTCGGCTATATCCTGCCGGCGACCTTTCTCTCGCAGATGGCCGCCAGCCGCTTCCACGGCCAGTGGCAGGCCGACCTCTTCTGGCCCGGCTACGGCCTGGCGGCAGCGCTGGGCGTGGTGCTGGTCAGCCTGAGACGTCCGGGCACCGACACCCGCCGCTGGCTGATCGCCACCCTCTGGCTGCAGGCCGCGGGCGTGCTGCTCTGCCTCCTGCCGGGCAGCCTGGCGCTGTTCCTCGGCGTGCTGCTCTGCGGTGGCCCTTTCCTCGCCTGCATGCAGCTGGTGATGCAATACGGCCGCGAGCTGGCACCGGCCACGCCGCAACGCAACGCCGGGGTGCTGACCGCCAGCTTCGCCAGCGGTCAGTTGCTCGGCCCGCTGCTGGGCGCAGCCAGCAGCCACTATGCGGGCGACCTGCAACCGGCTCTGGTGGTCGCCGCGCTGGGCCTGCTGTTCGCCGGTCTACAATTGCGCCGCGCCCGGGCCTCGCTGCAGCGCTGCGTCGCCTGAATCGTTTCCGCTGCGGCCTTTCGTCACAGAAGTAAAACTGGATGGTTCCTTGTTTTGAAATGTTTCGCCGTTCCTGAGTACAGTGACCGCCGCGCCTCATAGAGGAGGCGCCTCAGGCGCTCGCCACTCACCCTACAAGGAATACAACACTCATGATGAAGGCCTCCGATCTGGTCGTTCGCTGCTTGGAAAACGAAGGTGTGGAATACATCTTCGGCATTCCCGGCGAAGAGAATCTGGACCTGCTGGAATCCCTGCGACGCTCCTCGCAGATCAAGCTGATCCTGACTCGTCACGAGCAGTCCGCCGGCTTCATGGCCGCCACCTACGGCCGCTTCACCGGCAAGACCGGTGTCTGCCTTTCCACCCTCGGTCCAGGCGCTACCAACCTGGTCACCGCCGGCGCCTACGCCTACCTGGGCGGCATGCCGATGCTGATGCTGACCGGCCAGAAGCCGATCAAGAAATCCAAGCAGGGGCGTTTCCAGATTCTCGACGTGTGCCGCATGA
>NZ_JASCON010000082.1:0-24556 GCF_029959585.1 Pseudomonas sp. PS02302 | reverse complement strand
CGCCTCGGCTGCGCATCCGGCAGCCGCCAATGCCACGCCGGCGCCCGCCGCCGGCACCGGCAGTCGCAGCGCGACGCCGGCCAAGCCGCCCGCGGGCCAGGGCAGCAGCCCGGCCCATTCCGCCACGCCGACCAAGCCGCCCGCGAACGCAAGCGGCAGCGCGGCTCATCCGGCGGCGGCCAAGCCACCGGCGCAGGGCGCGACCGCCACGCCGAGCCATCCGGCCGCTAACGCTGCCCAACCGCAGCGTCGGGTGCAGCAACCGGCGCCGGAACTGCCGGACGAGGGTGATCGTTGATGGCGCTGCGCATCGGCCACAACGGGTGGGTGATCGGGCTCACCCTGTTGGTCGGGTTGCTGCTGTCCGTCGTGCCCATGCCCGAGTTCATGGAGATCGGCCGGCCGCTGTGGCTGGCGATGCTGCTGACCTTCTGGACCCTGACCCTGCCGCACCGCGTCGGCCTGTTCACCGCCTGGACGATGGGCATCGCCGAAGACGTGCTCTACGGCAACCTGCTGGGCCAGACCGCCCTGGTGCTAAGCCTGGTGGTCTTTCTGGTGCGCTCCCTGGCGCAGCGACTGCGGGCCTTTCCCATCTGGCAGCAGAGCTTCGTGCTGCTGGTGGTCTACGGCATCGCCCAGTTGCTGGCGCTGTGGCTCAACGCCCTGGCCGGCAGCCGGCCACCGACCCTGGTGTTTCTCACCCCCTCGCTGGTCAGCGCGCTGCTCTGGCCGTGGATCTACCTGCTGCTCCGCGGGCTGCGCCTCAGATTCGGCGTCAACTAAGGCTTGTCTGAAAAGTCGCTGAGCGAAGGTCAGGCAAGGCAAAAATCAGCGAGGAAGCGGAGTTTACGAAGGGTAAATGAGCATTCCGAGTTGATTTTTAACGCCGCATGACCGAGCGCAGGCACTTCTCAGACAAAGCCTAAGCTGGTTTCACCTGCAACAGGCTGGCATTCTCCCGTCATCTCCCGCCGTCTGGTTGTTGTCGATGTCCCAGCTCTACCTCGCCTCCGCTTCGCCCCGCCGCGCCGAACTGCTCGAACAGATCGGCGTGGCCTTCCAGAAGGTCGTCGCAACGGTGGACGAAACCCCGCATCCGGGGGAGTCGGCGGACGCCTATGTCGAACGCCTGGCGCGGGCCAAGGCAGCCATGGGCCGGCAGGTGCTGGCCGGTGCTTCCGCCGGCTGCGTGCTGGGCGCCGATACCTGCGTGGTGCTCGATGACCAGCTGCTCGGCAAACCCCGGGATCGCGCCGACGCCCTGGCCATGCTCGCCGCCCTCAGCGGGCGCCGGCACCGGGTGGTGACCGGCGTCGCCGTCGCCGATGGCGAGCGCTGCCTGAGCCGCGTGGTGTCCGCCGGGGTGGAATTCCGCCCCCTGGCGCCCGGCGAGGCCGAACGCTACTGGGCTACCGGCGAGCCGGCCGACAAGGCCGGCAGCTATGCCATCCAGGGCGCTGGTGCGGTCTTCGTGCGTGGCCTGACGGGTAGTTACAGCGCCGTCGTCGGGTTGCCGCTGTGCGAGACCGCGGAACTGCTGAGCGCTTTCGCCATCCCTTGTTGGCGGTCTGTCGGACGGCCGACCACCTAGCCCTGAGGCGCCTGGCGCCGCGGTTCCCTTTCTGCCCTTCCACGTCGTCCAAGAGTCCTCCATGAGCGAAGAGATCCTCATCAACATCACTCCCATGGAGTCCCGTGTCGCCGTCGTGGAAAACGGTGTGCTGCAGGAGGTGCACGTCGAGCGCACCCTGAGACGCGGCATCGTCGGCAACATCTATCGCGGGCGGGTGGTGCGGGTGCTGCCGGGCATGCAGGCGGCCTTCATCGACATCGGCCTGACCCGCGCGGCCTTCATCCATGCCGCCGAGATCTCCCAGCGCGAAGGCGCGGCGGTGGAAAGCATCAACGCCCTGGTGCGCGAGGGCCAGACGCTGGTGGTGCAGGTCACCAAGGACCCCATAGGCACCAAGGGCGCCCGCCTCACCACCCACCTGTCGATCCCCTCGCGCTACCTGGTCTACATGCCGCGCACCTCCCACGTCGGCATCTCGCTGAAGATCGAGGACGAAGCCGAGCGCGAGCGGCTCAAGGCGATCATGGCGCGCTGCGTGGAGAGCGAGGGCATCGAGCACGAGGGCGGCTTCATCCTGCGCACCGCCGCCGAGGCGGCGCGCGAAGAAGACATCCTCGCCGATATCCGCTACCTGCGGCGGCTCTGGCAGCAGATCTCCGGCAATCTCCAGGGACCGGTGCCGGTGCCCATCTACGAAGACCTGACCCTGGCCCTGCGCGCCCTGCGCGATCTGGTCGGGCCGCGCACGGAAAAGATCCGCGTCGACAGTCGCGAGAATTTCCAGCGTATCGGCCAGTTCGTCGAGGAGCTGATGCCCGAGGTGGCGACGCGGCTGGAGCACTATCCTGGCGAACGGCCGATCTTCGACCTCTATGGCGTGGAAGACGAGATCCAGAAGGCCCTGGAGCGCAAGGTGCTGCTCAAGTCCGGTGGCTATCTGGTGATCGACCCCACGGAGGCCATGACCACCATCGACGTCAACACCGGCGCCTTCGTCGGCCATCGCAATCTGGAAGAGACCATCTTCAAGACCAATCTGGAGGCAGCCACCGCCATCGCCCGCCAGCTGCGGCTGCGCAATATCGGCGGCATCATCATCATCGACTTCATCGACATGGAAGACGAAGAGCACCAGCGCCAGGTGATCCGTACCCTGGAAAAGCAGCTCGAACGCGACCATGCCAAGACCAACATCATCGGCATCACCGAGCTGGGCCTCTTGCAGATGACCCGCAAGCGCACCCGCGAAAGCCTGTCCCAGGTGCTCTGCGAGCCCTGCGCCAACTGCCAGGGACGCGGCATCCTGCGCACCGCCGAGACCATCTGCTACGAGATCTTCCGCGAAATCCTGCGCGAGGCGCGGGCCTACCAGGCCAATTCCTACCTGGTGCTGGCCAACCAGAAGGTGGTGGATCGGCTGCTGGACGAGGAATCGGGCAACGTTGCCGATCTCGAGGCCTTCATCGGTCGCACCGTCAAATTCCAGGTTGAGACCATGTATTCCCAGGAGCAGTACGATGTCGTGCTGCTCTAGGTCCGGGTCTTGATGTCCCTGCTCAAACGCGGCGCGCTGGGTCTGGCGCTGCTGCTGCTCGTCCTGTTGGCGCTGTATCTCGGCCTGGGCCGGTTGCTCATGCCATGGGTCGGCGAATACCGCAACGAGGTCGAGTCGCGCGCCGCGGCGGCGCTGGGCGAGCCGGTGCGCCTGGGCCGGCTCGAAGGGCGCTGGGCCCGCTGGAATCCGGTGCTGATCCTGCGCGACCTGAGCCTGGGGCGCGGCGAGGAGATGGTGCAGCTGGATCACCTCCAGGTGGTGCCGGATGTCTTCGGCAGCCTCTGGCATCGCCAGTTGCGACTCAAGTCCGTGCAAATCGATGGCGTCCATCTGGTCCTGCAGGAAGACGCCCAGGGGCACTGGCAATTGCGCGGCCTGCCGCCGCGGGCACCGGATGCCAAGCCCTTCGATCCGGGTCCGCTGCTCGATGGCCTGGCGCGTCTGGGTCATGCCAGTCTGCTGGATAGCCAGCTCAGCCTGATTCCCCAGCAGGGTTCGCCGGTGACCCTGAGGTATGCCGAGGCCAGTCTGTCCCGGCAGCTCAGTGGCGCCCTGGAACTGGCGACCCGTTTCCGGCTGCCTGATGGCGGTACGGTCGCGGCGCACTTCACCGCCATGCCGCGTCCCGAGGACTGGCGTGCCAGCACTGTCGAAGGCTATCTCAGCCTGCCCGCCAGCGACTGGTCCCGCTGGGTGCCGGCGGCCCTGACCCGGCAGTGGCAACTGCGGCGTGCCCAGGCGGAAGGCGAGTTCTGGTTCGCCTGGGCCGACGGTCGCCTGGAGCGCTCCCACCTGCGGCTGAAGGCGGATGAACTGACGCTCGCCTATGCCGACCATCCTCCGGTGCGCCTCCAGGCCCTGACCCTGGACGCCGACCAGCAGGCTGGCGACGCCAGCCAGTACCGCGGGGCCCTGGCGCTCAAGGCCCAGCTCGACGGCCAGCCGCTGGAGGCCCGCTATGGCCTGGGCTATGACAGCACCGCCCAGCACCTGCAGGTGCGTGGCGACCAGCTGGATCTCAGGCAGGCCGCCAGGCTGGCGCGGGATCTGGCGCCCTTGCCGGCAGCGGTCGCCCAGGCACTCCAGGCCCTGGCGCCCCATGGCCAGCTGCGCAATCTCAATGCCGACTTCTATCCGCAGAAGCCGCTGCGCGAGCGTCTTTCCTATGCGGCCAATCTGGAACGGGTGGGCTTTGCCGCCTATCACGGCGCCCCCGCCGCCGAGGGCGTCACCGGTAGCCTGAGCGGCAGCCTGGGCGATGGCGAATTGCGGCTGGATACCACCGACTTCATGCTGCACCTGAGCGACCTCTTTCCCGAACCCTGGCGCTATCGCACCGCCAGGGCGCGGCTGACCTGGAGCCTCGACGACCAGCGCTTCACCCTGGGCAGTGCCCTGATGCAGGTCACCGGGCCGGAAGGTGCCGCCAGTGGCGACATGCATATCCAGCTCGGCCTGCATCCCGAGGTGGACAGCTACATGGACCTGCGCGTCGGCCTCAAGGATGGCGACGCCAGCTACACCCGCAAGTACCTGCCGACCAAACTGCCGGCCACGGATTTCAGCCCGGAGCTGGCCCAGTGGCTGAGCGCCGCCATCGTCGGCGGCCGCATCGAAGAGGGCATCTACCAGTACCAGGGTTCGCTGCGCCACGGCTCGCCGGCGCACTCGCGCACCATGAGTCTGTTCTTCCGGGTGCACGACGCCCAGTTGGCCTATCAGCCCGGCTGGCCCGCTCTGCGCGAGGCGCGCGGCGATGTCTTCATCGAAAGCGACGGGGTCAAGGTGCAGGTCCCCGAAGGACGCATCCTCGACACCCGGGTCAGGGAGGTCGAGGCGCGCATTCCGCTGTTGCACGATGGCAGCGCGCCGCACCTGCGGCTCACCGCGCGGCTCGACAGCAGCGTGCGCGATGGACTGAAGATCCTCCAGGAAACGCCGCTGCCGACCGCCAAGGTCTTTGCCGGCTGGAAGGGCGAGGGCGCGCTCGCCAACAGCGGCCTGAACCTGGACATCCCCCTGGCCAAGGGGCAGCCACCGGTGGTGGTGGTCGAGCTGACGCCGGACAAGGCGCGCCTGGAACTGGCCGATCCCCCGCTGACCCTCACCGAGCTGCGCGGCACCTTTCGCTACGACACCCGCAGCGGCCTTAGCGCCCCGGATATCCAGGCGCGGGTCTTCGACCAGCCCATTCGCGGTCAGGCGTTGGCCGAGGGCAAACCCGACGATCCGCGCACCCGGCTGGTGGTGGACGGTCGCGTCGACGTCGACCAGCTGGCGCGCTGGCTGGGCAGTGAAGGGCGGCCCATCCCGGCGCGCGGCCTGCTCGGTTATCGCCTCGGCCTGATCCTGGCCGAGCACAGCGAACTGGCGGTCACCTCGGATCTGCGCGGGGTGACCATCGATCTGCCGGCGCCCTTCGGCAAGAACGCCGACGAGACGCGTGACGGCTTCTTCAGCCTGGCACTTAACGATGGCGAGCGGCGGGTCGAGGCGACCTACAAGGGCCTCGCCGATGCCGTGCTGCTGCTCGATCCCAAGGCCATCGCCAAGGGCCGCGGCGAGATCGTGCTGGGCGGCGGCACCGCCAATCTGCCCACCGCCGCCGGCTACGACCTGCGCGGGCAACTGGCGGAATTCGACCTGGCCGCCTGGCAGCAGGTCTACCAGCGCTATGGCAAGGCCGGGAGCGGCGGCAGTGCAGGGCAGGGCGGTGGCAACACCCTGGACGTCTCCAGCCTCGGACGGGGCGATCTCAACTTCGGGCGCTTCCTGGCCTTTGGGCAACAGATCGACAACCTGCGCCTCACCTATGAACCCCAGGGCAGTGCCTGGCAACTCGGCCTGGCCAGCCAGACCATCGCCGGCCAGGTGCGCATCCCGCGCCAGACTGGCCAGCCGATCGACATCAGCCTGCAGCACCTGCGCATTCCCCAGACGCCGGCGGATCCCTCGGTGGAAAGCGAGGCGCCGCGCCCCGATCCGCTGGCCGACGTCGATCCGCGCAGCCTGCCGGCGCTGAATCTGGTCATCGATCGCCTGGAGCTGGGCGGCCGTCTGGTGGGTGCCCAGCGCCTGCAGCTCAGGCCTTCGCCCTCAGGCGCCAACTTCAACGCCCTGGATCTCGACCTGCGGGGCCTCAAGGTGCAGGGCGCGCTGCGCTGGGAAGGCGCGCCAGGTGCAACCCACAGCTACTACCAGGGCCGCCTCGCCGGCGGCAATATCGCCGACATCCTGCTGGGCTGGAATTTCGCCTCCAGCGTCACCAGTCGCGATTTCCGTCTGGATGCCCGGGTCGACTGGCCCGGCTCGCCAGCCTATGTCGCCCTGGCCCGCCTCAATGGCAGCCTCGATGCCCGCTTCAATGACGGCCAGTTGCGTCAGGTGGAAGGCACGGCCTCGGCGCTGCGCATCTTCGGTCTGCTCAATTTCGAATCCATCCGCCGCCGCCTGCGGCTGGATTTCTCCGATCTGTTCGGCAAGGGCCTGAGCTACGACAGCATCACCGGGGTGCTCGACGCCCAGCAGGGGGCCTTCCGCACCCGCAAGCCCATCAGCCTCAGCGGGCCGGGTGCCGAGATGAGTCTGCAGGGCCTGCTGGACATGGCCAGCAACCGGGTCGATGCCAACCTCAAGGTGGGGCTGCCGGTCAGCAACTCCCTGCCGCTGGCCGCGCTGATCGCCGGGGCACCGGCCATCGGTGGCGCGCTGTTCATCGTCGATCGACTGATCGGCGATCGCATCACGCGCATGGCCAGCATCAACTACCACATCGAAGGCCCCTGGCAGAATCCGACCATGACCACGGGCAAGCGCGATTGAGCATTGCCCTGCGGCCGCACCGCTGCTTAGGATGGACGCTCCCTTCTGGAGTGCCTGCATGTCCATAGCCATCCTGCAGATGGTCAGCGGTCCCGCGGTGGCGGCCAATCTGCGCGCCGCCGAGCGACTGCTCGAACGCGCTGCCGGAGCGGGCGCGCGCCTGGCGGTGCTGCCGGAAAACTTCGTCGCCATCGGCCATCCAGCCCCCGCCGAACTGGCGCGGGCCGAGGCGCTGGGGCAGGGCGAGATCCTGCCCTGGCTCTCCAGTCAGGCGCGCGAACTGGGGCTCTGGTTGCTCGCCGGTACCCTGCCGCTGCTGCCCGACGGTGCCACCGAGGGCAAGCCCTGCGCCTGTTCGCTGCTGTTCGACGATCAGGGGCAGCGGGTCGCCCGTTACGACAAGCTGCACCTCTTCGATGCCGACGTCAGCGACAGCCAGGGCAGCTATCGCGAATCCGACCACTATGCCGCCGGTGAGACCCTCACGGTGGTGGACACCCCGGTTGGCCGCCTGGGCCTGAGCGTCTGCTACGACCTGCGCTTTCCCGAACTCTACAGCGCCCTGCGCGCCGCCGGTGCGGAGCTGATCAGCGCTCCCTCGGCCTTTACCGTGCCCACCGGCCAGGCCCACTGGGAGCTGCTGCTGCGCGCCCGGGCGGTGGAGACCCAGAGCTATCTGCTGGGCGCTGCCCAGGGCGGTGTCCACGCCAATGGCCGCAGCACCTGGGGGCATGCCATGGCGGTGGATCCCTGGGGCGAGGTGCTTGCCGTCCAGGCCAGCGGCGAAGCCGTGCTGCTCATCGAGCGCGATGCCGAGCGCCAGGCGGCGTTGCGGCAGCGGATGCCCGTGACCCAGCACCGCCGCTTCCTGCCGGCGCGCCTGGCCGAACGGCAATGACGGCCATTGGTCTTTTGCATCAGGGATCAGTCACTTCCGCGAGTAGGCTAGAGGTCACCTCGCGACCCTTTCATCGTTCCGACGCCCCCGGTGGCGTCGTCTGGAGTTTCCATGAGTGATTACCTGAATAGCGTCGGCTCGGCCCTGCTGGGCCCCGGCGGACTCGCGGTGGACGATCTGCAACCCGTGCTGCAGCGTCTGGCCGGACCCGGCATCGACGCCGCCGACCTGTATTTCCAGAGCATCGTCTCCGAGTCCTGGCTGCTGGAAGACGGCATCGTCAAGGAAGGCGGCTTCCACCTCGACCAGGGCGTCGGGGTGCGGGCGCTGTCCGGCGAGAAGACCGGTTTCGCCTACAGCAACGCCATTACCGGCGAGGCCCTGGATCTGGCCGCCCAGGCCGCGCGTTCCATCTCCCGCAGCGGCGCCGAAGGCCAGGTCCAGGCGTTTCGCGCGGTGGAGCCGGCGCAGCGGCTCTATGGCCAGGACAATCCCCTCGAAGTGCTGGATCGCGCCACCAAGGTCACCTTCCTGAAGCAGCTGGACGAGGCGACCCGCGCCCTGGACCCGCGCATCCAGCAGGTCACCATCAGCCTGGCCGGGGTCTGGGAGCGCACCCTGGTGGCCGCGGTCGACGGCACCCTGGCGGCCGACGTACGCCCGCTGGTCCGCCTGGGCGTCAGTGTCATCGTCGAGCAGAACGGCCGCCGCGAGCGCGGCAACAGCGGCGGCGGCGGTCGCTGCGACTACCGCTATTTCCAGCGTGACGACCGCGCCCTGGGCTATGCCCGCGAAGCGGTGCGCCAGGCGCTGGTCAATCTCGAAGCCACCGCGGCCCCGGCGGGCACCCTGCCGGTGGTGCTGGGCGCCGGCTGGTCCGGCGTGCTGCTGCACGAGGCGGTCGGCCATGGCCTGGAAGGCGACTTCAACCGCAAGGGCAGCTCCAACTACAGCGGTCAGCTCGGTCGCCAGGTAGCGTCCTCGCTGTGCACCATCGTCGACGACGGTACCCTGCCGGATCGTCGCGGCTCCCTGTCCATCGACGACGAGGGCACCCCCAGCGGCTACAACGTGCTGATCGAGAACGGCATCCTCAAGGGCTACATGCAGGACAAGCTCAACGCCCGGCTGATGGGCGTGGCGCCCACCGGCAATGGTCGCCGCGAATCCTATGCGCACCTGCCCATGCCGCGCATGACCAACACCTACATGCTGGCCGGCCAGAGCGATCCGGCCGAGATCATCGCCTCGGTGGAGAAGGGCATCTATTGCGCCAGCCTGGGCGGCGGTCAGGTGGACATCACCAGCGGGAAGTTCGTCTTCACCACCAACGAGGCCTATCTGATCGAGAACGGCAAGCTCGGTCGCCCAGTGAAGGGCGCCACCCTGATCGGCAACGGCCCCGAAGTCATGAACCGGGTGTCCATGGTCGGCAACGACCTGGCGCTGGATGCGGGGGTAGGGACCTGCGGCAAGGACGGCCAGTCACTGCCGGTGGGCGTGGGTCAGCCGACCCTGAAGATCGACGCCATCACCGTGGGCGGCACTGGCGCCTGATGCGGGCGCCGGCCGTGGCCATCGCGGACAGAGACCTAGCGCAGACCGCGCTGGCTCTCGTCGAGGGTGCGGATGTACTTGAACACCTTGCGCGCCGCCGCCGGCGGCTTGTTGTGCGCCGCCTCGTGCTGGGCATGTCGCACCAGGCCGCGCAGGTGCTGGCGGTCGGTTTCCGGATAGAGCGCCACGAAGGCTTCCAGCGCCTGGTCGCCCTCGGCGATCAGCCGGTCGCGCCAGCGCTCCAGAGCATGGAAGCGCTCGTTGTACTGCCGCGTCGAGGTGTCCATCTGGTCGGCCAGCGCCAGGATGGCTTCCAGGTCCTGGTCGCGCATCAGCTTGCCCAGGTACTGGACATGCCTTTTGCGCGCAATGTGCGTCTTGTGCTTGGGCGCCTCGGCCAGGGCCTTGCGCAGCGGATCGGTCAGCGGCAGGCGGTCCAGCTGCTCGGCCGGCAGACCGGCCAGGCGTTCGCCCAGATCCTGCAGCGCATGCAGCTCGCGCTTGACCTGTGTCTTGCTCTTTTCGCCCAGCGGCGCGTCGTCGTCGTAAGAATCAACCATGAACTATGGGGTCCAGCTAAGAATGGGCGCCATCATAACGAGTTGCCGCACGGTTGTCCGGCCTGGCCGGCGCCGTCCGTAAGGAGAACGTCATGAATCGCAACGCCGCCGTGGGTCCCGCTGCGCTCCCCGAATTGCGCGAACAGGTCGAAGCCATCCTGGCCGAGGCCCGGCGCCAGGGCGCCAGCGCCGGTGAAGTGGCCGTCTCGGTCGATCAGGGCCTGTCCACCTCGGTCCGCAAGGGCGAGGTGGAAACCGTCGAATTCAATCGCGACCAGGGCTTCGGCATCACCCTCTATGCCGGTCAGCGCAAGGGCTCGGCCAGCACTTCCGCCACCGGTCCCGAGGCGATCCGCGAAACCGTGGCCGCGGCCCTGGCCATCGCCAAGCATACCTCCGAGGATCCCTGCGCGGGCCTGGCCGACGCCGAACTGATGGCGCGCGGCGAATTGCCCGATCTCGATCTCTATCACCCCTGGGAGATCACCCCCGAGCAGGCCATCGAACAGGCGCTGGCCTGTGAAGCGGCGGCCTATGCTGCCGACAGTCGCATCGGCAACGCCGACGGTACCACCCTCAATACCCACCAGGGCTGCCGGGTGTACGGCAACAGCCACGGCTTCGTCGGCGGCTATGCCAGCACCCGCCACAGCCTGAGCTGCGTGATGATCGCCGGCAGTGGCGAGGCCATGCAGCGCGACTACTACTACGACGTCAACCGGATCGGCCGCGAGTTGATGAGTGCCGAGGAGATCGGCCGCCGCGCCGCCGAGCGCGCCGTGAGCCGCCTGGGCGCGCGGCCGGTGCCCACCGCCAAGGTCCCGGTGCTGTTTTCCCCGGAAATGGCGGCCGGTCTGTTCGGCACCTTTCTCGCCGCCATTTCCGGCGGCAACCTCTATCGCAAGTCGTCCTTCCTCGAAGGCGCCCTGGGCCAGCAGGTGTTTCCCGACTGGCTGACCCTGGACGAGCGGCCGCACCTGCCGCGCGCCTTGGGCAGTGCCGCCTTCGACGGCGAGGGCCTGGCCACCTACGCCAAGCCCTTCGTCGAGAACGGCCGCCTGGTCTCCTATGTGCTCGGCAGCTATTCCGCACGCAAGCTGGGCATGCAGAGCACGGCCAATGCCGGCGGTGTGCACAACCTCCATGTCAGCCACGGCACGGCCGACCAGGCCGAACTGATCCGGCAGATGGGCACCGGCTTTCTGGTCACGGAAATGATGGGGCAGGGCACCAACCTGGTCACCGGCGACTATTCCCGTGGCGCCGGCGGCTTCTGGATCGAGAATGGCGAGATCCAGTTTCCGGTCCAGGAGGTCACCATCGCCGGGCGGCTCGGCGACATGTTCCGCCAGGTCCTGGCCGTGGGCAGCGACGTGGAGCGCCGCGGCAGTCTGCGCACCGGCTCGGTGTTGATCGATGGCATGACCCTGGCGGGCAGCTAGTGCAGCTCACCGCAGACGTCGTGGAAAGGAAAATCCTGTCGAACGGGAGACAGCCCACCCCGTTACTCGTTAGTATCCTAGCAATGCACTAGGACATAGCCGTGCGGTCGAATCTGCTGACCGGACGGCCCAGGCTTCAGACGGTGCGCCGTGGCGCACCAGCCGTACACCCCATTGCCCAAGGGCAATGGGTCCATACCAAAGCCACCATGGAGACAATCCGCATGCCGCATACTCTGCCTCAGCTGCCCTACGCCTACGACGCGCTGGAACCGCACGTCGATGCCCAGACCATGGAAATCCACCATACCAAGCATCACCAGACCTATATCAACAACCTGAACGCGGCGCTGGAAGGCACCGAGTTCGCCAACCTGTCGGCCGAAGACGTGGTTCGCCAGCTGGACAAGCTGCCCCAGGACAAGCGCGGCGCCGTGCAGAACAACGGTGGCGGCCATGCCAACCACAGCCTGTTCTGGACCGTGATGGCCCCCAACGCCGGTGGCAAGCCCGAAGGCGCCCTGGCCGAAGCCATCGAGTCCCAGCTGGGCGGCTTCGATGCCTTCAAGGAAGCCTTCACCAAGGCTGCCCTGACCCGCTTCGGCAGTGGCTGGGCCTGGCTGAGCGTCACCCCCGAGAAGAAGCTGGTGGTCGAGAGCACTGGCAATCAGGATAGCCCGCTGATGACCGGCAACACCCCGATCCTCGGCCTGGACGTCTGGGAGCACGCCTACTACCTGCGCTACCAGAACCGTCGTCCCGAGTACATCGGCGCCTTCTTCAACGTTATCAACTGGTCGGAAGTGACCCGTCGCTACGAGGCGGCGCTGAACGCCTGAGTCGACGCCCAATAAAAAAGCCGCCTTCGGGCGGCTTTTTTATTGGGCAATGCTGGAGCAGGGCTGATCACTCACCTTCGTCGAAGTAGTTGTTGATCAGCTCGACCAGGGCGCGCATGGCCTCGTCGCTCTGTTCACCCTCGGTTTCCAGTTGCAGCACCGTGCCCTTGCCAGCGGCCAGCATCATGACCGCCATGATGCTCTTGCCATCCACGGGCGGCTCGCCACTGCGGCCGACGCGAATGCTGGCAGGATAGCGGCCGGCCACGCCGACGAACTTGGCCGCCGCACGGGCGTGCAGGCCCAGCTTGTTGATGATGGTGATCTGTTGGGCAGGCATTGAGTCTGTCCTTGTCGAAACAAAACGGGCGTCAGAGATCGCGGTGGCGAATCTGGACGTTCTTGAGCAGGTCTTTGAGTTCGCGACCCAGGCGATCGGCCAGATAGACCGAACGGTGATGACCACCGGTACAGCCAATGGCCACGGTCACATAGGACCTGTTGTTGGCGGCGAAACGCGGCAGCCACTTCACCAGGTAATCGCGGATGTCATTGTACAGGGTCTCTACCTCGGGCTGTTGCTCGAGATAGTCGCGTACCGGGGCATCCAGTCCGGAAAAGTCACGCAGGTCCGGCTTCCAGTAGGGATTGGGCAGGAAGCGCACATCGAACACCATGTCCGCGTCCACCGGCAGCCCGCGTTTGAAGCCAAAGGATTCCACCAGGTAGGCGGTACCGGGCTCCGGCGCGTTCAGCAGGCGCAACTTGAGGATGTCGCGCAGCTGATAGAGATTCAGGTGGGTGGTATCGATCTTCAGGTCGGACAGGTCGGCGATGGGCGACAGCAGCACCTGCTCGTCATGGATAGCTTCAGCCAGGGACCTTTCCTGGTTCGACAGCGGATGCCGGCGGCGCGTCTCGGAAAAGCGCTTGAGCAGTGCCTGGTCATCGGCATCCAGGTAGAGGACGTCGCAACGGATGTTGCGACTGCGCACCTGTTCGAGCAATTCGGGAAAGCGTTGCAACTGGCTGGGCAGGTTGCGTGCATCGATGGACAGGGCGACCTTGGGCTGGGGGCGCTCCATGTCGGTCAGCGCATGCTGGGCCAGATCGGGCAGCAGACTGGCCGGCAGGTTGTCGATGCAATAGAAGCCATTGTCCTCAAGCACGTTGAGCGCCGTACTCTTGCCCGATCCGGAACGTCCGCTCACGATGATGAGGTGCATGTCAGTGTCCGCTCTGGGCCTCGACGACGATCTGATAGAGCGCCTGACTGTCCCTGGCCTTGCGCAGCCGCTCGCGGATGTCGGCGCGATCGAGGATGCCGGCGATCTGGCGCAGCAGGGTGAGGTGCTGCTCGGTGGCGGCTTCCGGGACCAGCAGGACGAACACCAGGTCTACCGGGGCGCCGTCCAGGGAGTCGAAGTCCACGGGCTGCTGCAGGTGGAAGAGCACGCACAGTGGTTGTTGCAGACCTCCCAGGCGGCAGTGGGGAATGGCGATGCCATTGCCGAAACCGGTCGAGCCCAGGCGCTCGCGCGCCATCAGGCATTCATGGATGTGCGCCGCGTCGTGGCCGGGCAGTTCCTGCGCGGCCAGCTCGGCGATGCGTTCCAGTACAGCGGCTTTGCTGCCACCCGGCGCACCCGTCTGGGTGCGGCCGGGGGTCAGGATGTTTTCGAGTCTGATCATAAAGCGGCGATCGAAACCTCAGCGGACGCCGACGCCCTGCTGGCGTTCGATCGATTTTTCCTTGTGTTTAATCAGTTGGCGGTCGAGCTTGTCGGCCAGGAGATCGATGGCGGCATACATGTCGTCGTGCTCGGCGTTGGCAACCACCGCGGCGCCGGCGACGTGCAGGGTGGCTTCGGCTTTCTGCTTGAGCTTGTCCACTTCCAGAATGACCTGGACGTTGGTAATACGGTCGAAGTGCCGTTCGAGGCGGGCGAGTTTCTCGCCGATGTAGTCACGCAGGGCTTCCGTCACTTCAAGCTGATGGCCACTGATGTTGACTTGCATACCGCTTCTCCTTATTGCCGGGCTGCGATCGGCGAAGCTGCTCGCCGACATGACACGGGTCGAACGAAGCACGGTCACACATCAGGACGCGTCAGATCAGACGCTTGCGTTCGCTGGACGGAGCGATACCCAGGGATTCCCGATACTTAGCCACCGTGCGACGAGCGACTTGTATACCTTGCGATTCCAGTAAACCAGCGATCTTGCTGTCACTCAACGGCTTTTTCGCGTTTTCCGCCGCCACCAATTTCTTGATGATCGCGCGGATCGCGGTGGAGGAGCATTCGCCCCCCTCGGCGGTGCTGACATGGCTGGAGAAGAAATACTTGAGTTCGTAGATGCCACGCGGGGTGTGCATGAACTTCTGGGTGGTTACCCGGGAGATGGTCGACTCGTGCATGCCCACCGCCTCGGCGATGTCATGCAGGACCAGCGGCTTCATCGCCTCTTCGCCGTATTCGAGAAAACCGCGCTGGTGCTCGACGATCTGGGTCGCCACCTTCATCAGGGTCTCGTTGCGGCTCTGCAGGCTCTTGATGAACCAGCGCGCTTCCTGCAGCTGGTTGCGCATGTAGGTGTTGTCGGCACTGCTGTCGGCACGCTTGACGAAGCCGGCGTACTGGGGGTTGACCCGCAGGCGCGGCACGGCTTCCTGATTGAGCTCCACCAGCCAGCGTTCGTTGTGCTTGCGGACGATGACGTCCGGCACCACGTATTCGGCTTCGCCGGATTCGATCTGCGAGCCGGGGCGCGGATGCAGGGTCTGGATCAGTTCGATGACGGGCTTGAGCTCGTCTTCCTTGATCTTCATGCGCCGCATCAGCTGCGCATAGTCGCGGCTGCCGAGCAGATCGAGATAGTCGCTGACCAGGCGCTTGGCTTCGCCGAGCAAGGGGAGATTGGCCGGTAACTGGGCCAGCTGGATCAGCAGGCATTCGCGCAGGTTGCGGGCGGCGACGCCGGCCGGCTCGAACTGCTGGATGCGTCTGAGGACCACCTCGACTTCATCGAGATCGACTTCCAGTTCGGGATCCAGCGAGGCATGGATGTCTTCGAGACTTTCCTGCAGATAGCCATCGGTGTCGATGCCGTCGATGATCGCCACGGCGATCAGGCGATCGAGATCCGACATGGGCGCCAGGTTGAGTTGCCAGAGCAGGTGAGTCTGCAGGCTCTCGCCTGCCGAGGTGCGGGTGGTGAAGTCCCACTCGTCGTCGTCATTGCTGGGCAGGCTGCTGGCGCTGGTCTGGTAGATGTCTTCCCAGGCGGTATCGACCGGCAGCTCGCTGTCGCTGGGAATACGCTCGCTCCATTCGGAGTCGTCGGCCATCTCGTTGACGGCGACCGAGGTTTCCTTGAAGGTGGTTTCCATGTTGCCCGCACCCGAGCTCTCATCGCCTTCGCTCGAGGCTTCGCTCTGGTCGAAGTCTTCGCCTTCTTCCTGGCGTTCCAGCATCGGATTGGATTCCAGGGCTTCCTGGATTTCCTGCTGCAAGTCGAGCGTCGAGAGCTGAAGCAGACGTATGGCTTGTTGCAGCTGCGGCGTCATCGTCAGCTGCTGGCCCATCTTGAGGACTAGCGATGGTTTCATGGCTGCGGAATTACACCTTGTCTACCGACGCGAACAGCGCCACCGAACCTCGCGAACCCTGCGAGCGTTAGCAAATTATATGCCTTGTTTCCCTGGGTTTGCCTAGAGGCGGAATTCGTGGCCCAGATAGACTTCCTTGACCAGGTCGTTGGCGAGGACTTCCTCGGCGGTACCCTCGGCGATGAGCTGGCCGTCGTTGACGATATAGGCCGTTTCGCAGATGGTCAGGGTTTCCCGGACATTGTGGTCGGTGATGAGCACACCGATGCCCTTGGCCTTGAGATGGCGAATGATCTGCTTGATGTCGCCCACCGAGATAGGGTCCACACCAGCGAAGGGTTCGTCCAGCAGGATGAACTTGGGTGCGGTGGCCAGGGCGCGAGCGATCTCGACGCGACGTCTTTCGCCACCCGACAGGCTCATGCCGCGGTTGTCGCGGATATGGGTGATGTGGAATTCCTGCAGCAGGCTTTCCAGCTCGCGCAGGCGGCCAGCCTTGTCCAGGTCCCTGCGGGTTTCCAGGATGCCGAGGATGTTGTCGGCCACGGTCAGCTTGCGAAAGATCGAGGCTTCCTGCGGCAGATAGCCGATCCCGGCGCGGGCCCGGCCATGCATGGGCAGGGCGGTGACATCCTGATCGTCGATCAGTACCCGACCCTGATCGGCCTTGACCAGGCCGACGATCATGTAGAAGCAGGTGGTCTTGCCGGCGCCGTTCGGGCCGAGCAGCCCGACGATCTGACCGCTGTCGATGCTGACGCTGACGTCGCGAACGACCTGACGACCCTTGTAGCTCTTGGCCAGATGCTGGGCTTTGAGCGTGACCGTCATTGTCCCTGCCCCGACTGCTGCTGATCCTTGGGCTGGATGACCATGTCGATGCGCGGCCGCGGCGTGGTGACCTTGCTGCCGTTGGCGCGCCCGGCGTTGACGATCTGGCGCTGGGTATCGTAGACGATCTTCTCGCCTTCGAAGGTGTTGCCCTGTTGGACCACCTTGGCCTGATCGATCAGGATGATGCGATTTTCCTGGGCGAAATACTGGATCGTCAGACCATAGGCCTTGACGATGTCCTTGTCCGCCGAGGGCTTCTGCTCGTAGTAGGCCGGTTTGCCCACTGCGGTGGCGACCTTGATGTTGCCCTGGTTGTCCTGGGTCAAGGTCACCGTGTTGCCGGTGATCTTCATGCTGCCCTGGGTGATGACCACGTCTCCGCGGTACACGGCCACGCCCTGCTTGTCGTCGAGCTCGGCGCTGTCGGCCTGCACGCGGATCGGCTGGGTGCGATCGGTCGGCAGGGCCCAAGCCGCGGCACTGCCAAGGGTGGCGCCGAGGGTGAACAGGAAGGGGAGGGTTTTAACGAACCTCATGCTGGCCTCTTACGTTGGACAGCAGGAGCATTCTGCCGTCTTCTAGATACGCTTTCATGCCATTGGCCGTGGTCACCCCATTGGCGGCCTCGATTCTAACGGCTTGCTCGGTTTGCGCATATTGTTTGTCAGGAAAGACGGTCATGCGGGTAGTGGTCAACACCACCGGGCGGCCTTTTTCATCGGTACGCTCGACGCGCACGTCATCGATCAGCTCCGCCTGACTGCCACCGGGGGCGACCTCGGCGCGGGCACTGCGAATGTGCCAGGGAAAGTCGGTACCGCGAAAGGCCAGCATGTCGGGCCGGGTCACCAGGGTGACGTCGGTCGCCTTGACGTGTTCGCTGCGCTCCGCCTTGAGTTCGTACTGGATCTTGCCGTCCAGGCGATACTGGATCGTCCGGGTATTGAGGGCATAGCCGTCGATGGCGCTGTCTTGCGGGGTCGACGAGGCCGGAGCATCGACGAAGCGCTGCGGCAGGATGTTCCAGTAGCCGATCGCGATGAGCGCGGCGGCGATCAGGACCAACAGCACGGGGCGGCGCAAGCTGCGAAACATGAGGGTACCTGTGGTGGGCCGCACCAGCGGCGGCGGGTTGAACACGAGATTGCGGCGTATTAGTCGGGCAGTATAACCCGGCCTACAGCACCCCGGCGCGTAGCAGGTCACCCATGTTGAGGGCGCCGATCGGCCGGTGCTCGTCATCGATCACCACCAGCGCGTTGATCTTGTGCTCTTCCATGATCTTCAGCGCCTCGGCGGCGAGCATCTGCGCCCGGGCGGTTCGACCGCCACGGGTCATCACGGTTGCGATCGCCGTGGTGCGCACGTCGATGCCGCGATCCAGGGCGCGCCGCAGATCGCCGTCGGTGAAGATGCCGGCCAGGCGGCCATCGGTGGCGAGCACGCTGGTCATGCCCAGCCCCTTGCGCGACATCTCCAGCAGGGCATCGGAGACCAGGGTGTCTTCGCTGACCTGTGGCAGGTCGGCGCCGGCATGCATGACGTTTTCCACCTTGAGCAGCAGGCGCCGACCCAGGGCGCCACCCGGGTGGGAAAAGGCGAAATCCTCGGCGGTGAAGCCGCGGGCCTCGAGCAGCGCGATGGCCAGGGCGTCGCCCAGCACCAGGGCGACGGTGGTGGAGGAGGTGGGCGCCAGATTGAGCGGGCAGGCCTCGGTGGCGACGCTGGTATCCAGGTTGACGTCCGCGGCCTTGGCCAGCGGCGAGGCCGGATTGCCGGCAAAGCTGATCAGCGGGACGCCAAGGCGCTTGATCAGCGGCAGCAGGGTCAGGATCTCGCTGGAGGTGCCCGACTGGGAGATGGCGATGATGACGTCATCGCGGGTGATCATGCCCATGTCGCCATGGCTGGCTTCCGCCGGATGCACGAAGAAGGCCGGACTGCCGGTGCTGGCCAGGGTCGCGGCGATCTTGTTGCCGACATGTCCGGATTTGCCCATGCCCAGGACCACGATGCGCCCGCGGCAGGCGAGCAGGTGGCGACAGGCGGCGGCAAAGCTTTCGTCGATGCGTTCGCCCAGGGCGGCCACGGCCGCTCGCTCTACATCTATGGTGCGCTTGGCGGAGGCGATGAAATCTATTGAGTCGGGCATGGGTCAGAAGGCAGGTGACGGAACAATCGGAAATTATATGCGCAAAGCCGCGACACTCAGCAACGCCGCCCGCAGTTCAGGAGTCTCATCGGCAACGAATGCTATAGTGCCGCCCTTTTGCCGGGGCCGCCGAGCGCGAGAGCCGCGTGCCCTGAAGCGGCGGAGCGGCGTCTCCCTGCACAGAGTTGAACCTTAGGAGTCTCGATGACCGTCGATAGCCCGTACGCCGTGGAGCTAAAGGGCGTTTCCTTCAAGCGCGGCACGCGTCTCATCTACGACCGGGTCGATATCCGCATCCCGCGGGGCAAGGTCACCGGGATCATGGGACCGTCCGGCAGTGGCAAGACCACCCTGTTGCGCCTCATCGCCGCCCAGTTGCGACCGAGCAGTGGCGAGATCTGGGTCAATGGCGCCAATCTGCCGCAGCTGTCCCGGGGTGAGCTGTTCGACATGCGCCGGCAGATGGGCGTGCTGTTCCAGAGCGGCGCGCTGTTCACCGATCTCGATGTCTTCGAGAACGTGGCCTTTCCGCTGCGGGTGCACACCAAGCTGCCCGAGGAGATGATCCGCGACATCGTCCTGCTCAAGCTGCAGGCGGTGGGCCTGCGCGGTGCCGTCGAGCTGATGCCGGACGAGCTGTCCGGCGGCATGAAGCGCCGGGTCGCCCTGGCGCGGGCCATCGCCCTGGATCCGCAGATCCTCATGTACGACGAGCCCTTCGTCGGCCAGGACCCCATCGCCATGGGCGTGCTGGTACGGCTCATCCGGCTGCTCAACCAGGCGCTGGGGCTGACCAGCATCGTGGTCTCCCACGACCTGGCCGAGACCGCCAGCATCGCCGACTATCTCTATGTGGTCGGCGATACCAAGGTGCTCGGGCAGGGCACGCCGAAGGAGTTGCGCGAATCGCCCGATCCGCGGGTTCGCCAGTTCATGCAGGGCATCCCCGATGGCCCGGTACCCTTCCACTACGCCGCGCCGGATCTGCGCGATGCCTTGCTGGGGAAACACTGATGCGTAAGGTCTCCGCCGTGGAGCGGATTCGTCGGCTGGGCAAGGCCGGGCTGGACGTCGTGGCGGCCATCGGCCGCTCGGTCATCGTCCTGCTCCTGGCGGTGTTCGGTCGCGGTGGTGTGGGCAGCGGCCTGCAGCTGCTGGGCAAGCAACTCTATTCCGTGGGCGTGATGTCACTGCCGATCATTGTGGTGTCGGGCTTCTTCATCGGCATGGTGATCGCCCTGCAGGGCTACAACATCCTGGTCAAGTACGGCTCCGAGCAGGCGGTAGGGCAGATGGTCGCCCTCACGCTGCTGCGCGAGCTGGGCCCAGTGGTGACGGCTTTGCTGTTCGCCGGTCGGGCCGGTTCTGCGCTGACCGCCGAGATCGGCAACATGAAATCCACCGAGCAGCTGTCCAGCCTGGAAATGATCGGCGTGGATCCGCTCAAGTACATCGTCGCGCCGCGTTTCTGGGCCGGCTTCATTTCCATGCCTTTGCTGGCCGCCATGTTCAACGTGGTGGGCATCTGGGGCGCAGCCATGGTCGCCATCGACTGGCTCGGTGTTTATGACGGCTCCTTCTGGGCCACCATGCAGAACAGCGTGATGCTCAGCGACGTGCTCAACGGCGTGATCAAGAGCCTGGTGTTCGCCTTCGTGGTGACCTGGGTGGCCGTCTTCCAGGGGTATGACTGCGAGCCGACCTCCGAAGGCATTGGCCGCGCCACCACCCGTACCGTCGTCTATGCGTCGCTTGCCGTGCTCGGCCTCGACTTCATTCTTACCGCCCTGATGTTTGGAGATCTCTGATGCAAACCCGCACCCAGGAAATCGGTGTCGGACTCTTCCTGCTGGCCGGCGTGCTCGCATTGCTGCTGCTGGCGCTGCGGGTAAGCGGTCTGACGATGAGCGACCATCACGATACCTACAAGGTCTATGCCTACTTCGACAACATCGCCGGTCTCACCGTGAGATCGCGGGTGACCATGTCGGGCGTGACCATCGGCAAGGTCACCGCCATCGATCTCGACCGCAACAGCTACCGGGGTCGGGTCACCATGCTGATCGACAAGCAGGTGGACAACCTGCCGACCGACTCCATCGCCTCGATCCTGACCGCCGGCCTGCTCGGCGAGAAATACATCGGCATCAGCGTGGGTGGGGACGAACAGGTACTCAAGGAAGGCTCGACCATTCGAGATACACAATCCTCGCTGGTTCTCGAAGACCTGATCGGCAAATTCCTGCTCAATTCGGTCAATAAAGACTCTTCCGCCAATAAATGATGAGAGGCTTCTCCATGCTCAAGCTACTTCGTCACGGAGTGATCGCGATCCTGGCCCTGCTGCCCCTGGTGTCCCAGGCGGCGCCCTCGGCCCACGACGTGATCCAGCAGACCACCAGCACGCTGCTCAGCGATCTCGAGGCCAATCGCGACAAGTATCGCAGCAGCCCGGAAGCCTTCTACGATTCGCTCAACAACATCCTCGGCCCGGTGGTGGATGTCGAAGGCATCTCGCGCAGCATCATGACCGTGCGCTACAGCCGCAGCGCCTCGCCGGAGCAAATGACGCGCTTCCAGGAAAACTTCAAGCGCAGCCTAATGCAGTTCTATGGCAATGCGCTGCTGGAGTACAACAACCAGGGTATCCGGGTACTGCCCGAGGGGCCGTCCGACGGTCCCGACCGCACCAGCGTTGGCATGGAGGTCAAGGGCAACAATGGCGCCGTCTATCCGGTGCAGTACAGCATGGTCAAGCAGGGCAACGAGTGGAAGGTGCGTAACGTCATCATCAACGGCCTGAACCTCGGCAAGCTGTTCCGCGACCAGTTCGCCCAGGCGATGCAGGAAAACGGCAACGACCTGGACAAGACCATCAACAACTGGGCGGGCACCGTGGCCAAGGCCAAGGATTCTCCCGAGGCCCAGAAGGCCAAGGTCGGTTCGTGAGTCGCGCTGCCATCACTGGCGAAGGCGCCCGGTTGCACCTGTCGGGCGTGCTCGATCATGCCAATGTGCCCACCCTGCGCGACCAGGGCAGGGCGCTGATGGGTAAGGGCAGCGGGCCGCTGGTGCTCGATTGCGTCGGTGTCGAGCATTCCAACAGTGCCGGTCTGGCGCTGTTGCTGGCCTGGTTGCGCGATGCCCAGGCCGCGGGTCGTTCGCTGACCATCGCTGGCCTGCCCTCCGAGTTGCGGCAGATCGCCGACGTCTCGGATGCCCTCGAACTGCTGCCCCTGGCGGACGACGCTCACGGGTAGCGGTCATCGCAGTCGCCGTACAGCCGGTTTTTTTGTATGATCGCCGGCTGTACTAGATTGCCGAGGTGCCGCCATGCAGGCCCAAGAAGTCAAAAGCCTCCTTGAGGCAAAACTGGCCGATACCCAGGTCGAAGTGGAAGGCGAGGGCTGTAATTTCCAGCTCTACCTGATCAGCGACGAGCTCCAGGCACTCAGCCCGGTCAAGCGTCAGCAGCAGGTCTACTCCCATCTCCAGCCGCAGATCGCCGATGGCAGCATTCACGCTGTCACCATGAAATTCTTCACCCGTGCTGCCTGGGCCGAACGCGCCTGATTCGCAGCGCCGAGAACTCGCTATGGACAAACTGATCATTACCGGCGGCAACTGCCTGAACGGTGAAATTCGCATTTCCGGGGCCAAGAACTCCGCCCTGCCGATCCTCGCCGCGACCCTGCTCGCCGATACCCCGGTGACCGTCGCCAACCTGCCGCACCTGCACGACATCACCACCATGATCGAGCTGTTCGGCCGCATGGGCGTCCAGCCGGTTATCGGCGAAAAGCTCAACGTCGAGGTGGATGCGTCCAGCATCAAGACCCTGGTCGCGCCCTATGAACTGGTCAAGACCATGCGCGCCTCGATCCTGGTGCTGGGCCCGATGGTCGCGCGCTTCGGCGAAGCGGAAGTCGCCCTGCCCGGCGGTTGCGCCATCGGCTCGCGTCCGGTCGATCTGCACCTGCGCGGCCTGGAGGCCATGGGTGCCAAGATCACCGTCGAAGGCGGCTACATCAAGGCCAAGGCGCCGGCCGGCGGCCTGCGCGGTGCCCACTACTATTTCGATACCGTCAGCGTGACCGGTACCGAGAACGTCCTGATGGCCGCCACCCTGGCCAAGGGTCGCAGCGTGATCCAGAACGCCGCTCGTGAGCCCGAGGTCGTCGATCTGGCCAACTGCCTGATTGCCATGGGTGCCAACATCCAGGGCGCCGGTACCGACACCATCACCGTGGAAGGCGTCGAGCGCCTGGGCGGCGCCACCTATTCGGTGCTGCCGGACCGCATCGAGACCGGCAGCTACCTGGTCGCCGCCGCTGCCACCCGCGGCCGCGTCAAGCTCAAGGACACCGATCCGACCATCCTCGAGGCCGTGCTGGCCAAGCTGGAAGAGGCCGGTGCCCACATCTCGACCGGCAGCAACTGGATCGAACTGGACATGAAGGGCAATCGCCCCCGCGCGGTCAACATCCGCACGGCGCCCTATCCGGCGTTCCCCACCGACATGCAGGCCCAGTTCATTTCCATGAACGCCGTCGCCGAAGGCACCGGTACCGTGGTCGAGACCATCTTCGAGAACCGCTTCATGCACGTTCACGAGATGGTGCGCATGGGCGCCAACATCGCCATCGAAGGCAATGCCGCCATCGTCACCGGGGTCCAGCGCCTCAAGGCTGCCCCGGTCATGGCGACCGACCTGCGCGCCTCGGCGAGCCTGGTCATCGCGGCCCTGGTGGCCGAAGGCGATACCCTGATCGATCGCATCTACCACATCGACCGCGGCTACGAATGCATCGAGGAGAAATTCCAGCTGCTCGGTGCCAAGATTCGTCGTACGCCCAAGTAAGGATCTCCGATGCTGACCATCGCCCTGTCCAAGGGCCGTATCCTCGACGACACCCTGCCGCTGCTGGCGGCGGCGGGGATCGCCCCGACCGAGAATCCGGACAAGAGCCGCAAGCTCATCATCCCGACCACGCAGGACGATGTGCGCCTGCTCATCGTCCGCGCCACCGATGTGCCCACCTACGTGGAGCATGGCGCCGCGGACCTGGGCGTAGCCGGCAAGGACGTGCTGATGGAATACGGCGGCGATGGCCTCTATGAGCCGTTGGATCTGCGCATCGCCCGCTGCAAGCTGATGACCGCGGGCGCCGTGGGCGCTCCGGCGCCGCGTGGCCGGCTGCGGGTGGCGACCAAGTTCGTCAATGTCGCCAAGCGCTACTATGCCGAGCAGGGCCGTCAGGTCGACATCATCAAGCTGTATGGCTCGATGGAGCTGGCACCGCTGGTGGGGCTGGCCGACAAGATCATCGACGTGGTCGATACCGGCAATACCCTCAAGGCCAACGGTCTCGAACCCCAGGAGCTGATCGCCCACATCAGCTCGCGCTTGATCGTCAACAAGGCCTCGATGAAGATGCAGCACGGTCGTATCCAGGCGCTCATCGAGACCCTGCGCCAGGCCGTCGAGGCGCGCGGCGCCTGAGAACCTGTTCAAAGCCTGCTGCGCGTCGGCCAAACTACGTTGAAAATGGCTTCGGAATGCTCATTTACCACTCGTAAACTCCGCTTCCTCAGCCATTTTCGCCTTGTTTGTCTCTAGCTCGCGAGACTTTGAACAGGCTCTGGGTCCTGGCCGGCAGGTTGTTGGCGGCCAGGACCGCGTCCCTCCCTCCAGCTTCGCCTATCCCTGG
>NZ_JASCON010000081.1:0-25013 GCF_029959585.1 Pseudomonas sp. PS02302 | reverse complement strand
CCCATGGGCCGCTCCTACATTTGTTCGGTGTATTTGTAGGAGCGGCCCACGGCCGCGATAAAAGAGAGCAAAGCCACAGCAGTGCGGACCGCGATGGTCGCGATCAACTGCAACTCAATACTCGGACAGCGCAAAGCTCGTCAGGGCGAAGGTGGGGATGCCGGCGGCTTCCAGGCGCTTGGAGCCGCCCAGTTCGGGCAGGTCGACGATGGCGGCGGCTTCGTGGACTTCGGCGCCCAGGCGGCGGATCAGGTTGCCAGCGGCGACCAGGGTACCGCCGGTGGCGATGAGGTCGTCGACCAGCAGCACCGAATCACCGGCACCGACGCTGTCCTTGTGCACCTCGATCACCGAGTCGCCGTATTCGGTGCTGTAGACCTCGGTCAGCAGCTCGGCCGGCAGCTTGCCCTGCTTGCGGAACAGCACCAGCGGCTTGCCCAGTTCGTAGGCCAGGATCGGGCCGATGAGGAATCCGCGCGCATCCAGCGCCCCGACGTGGGTGAAGGTCGCCGAACGATAGCGCTCCAGCAACTCCGCCATGACGGCACGCAGCCCCTCAGGTGATTGGAACAGTGGCGTGATGTCCCGGAAGATCACCCCCGGCTTGGGGAAATCGGGCACGGCGCGGATGAGGGGCTTCAGGGCGGATTCGGAAAAGGACATGGCAGAGACTCTTGGGCGCCGGGCGCCTGGTTGAATACGATTGCCCAGTATACCGGTGCCCGCCCGGCCAGGGCCAACCCGCCATCCCTGCGAGCTGAATCGATTCATGTAGTGACTCGCGTTGACAGCTACCAATGAAGCGGACATCCTCGATCACGCGCAAACGTTTGCGCGACCACAAGAACCATAAGAATTCGGAGATTCCCCTATGCTGGCCTTTCGCCCTGCCCGCCTGCTGGCGGCTATCGCTCTCGCCTCCGCTTCGCTGATCCTGCCGCTCACCGCCAGTCATGCCACGGCCGCCGAAAAGCCCAAGGTCGCGCTGGTCATGAAGTCCCTGGCCAACGAATTCTTCCTGACCATGGAAGACGGCGCCAAGACCTACCAGAAAGAGCATTCCGCCGACTTCGACCTGATCTCCAACGGGATCAAGGACGAGACCGACACCTCCAGCCAGATCCGTATCGTCGAGCAGATGATCGTGTCCAAGGTCGATGCCCTGGTCATCGCCCCGGCCGACTCCAAGGCCCTGGTCCCGGTGCTGAAGAAAGCCAGCGACGCCGGCATCAAGGTGGTTAACATCGACAATCGCCTGGATCCCGAGGTGCTCAAGTCCAAGTCCCTGGACATTCCCTTCGTCGGCCCCGACAACCGCAAGGGCGCACGCCTGGTGGGCGAGTACCTCGCCAAGCAGCTCAAGCAGGGTGATCAGGTCGGCATCATCGAGGGCGTTTCCACCACCACCAACGCCCAGCAGCGCACCGCAGGCTTCAAGGACGCCATGGAAGCGGCCGGCATGAAGATCGTCGGCGTGCAGTCCGGCAACTGGGAAATCGACAAGGGCAACGCCGTCGCCGCGGCCATGCTCAACGAATACCCCGACCTGAAGGCCCTGCTGGCCGGCAACGACAGCATGGCGCTGGGCGCCGTCTCCGCCGTGCGGGCCGCGGGCAAGAAAGGTCAGGTGCAGATCGTCGGCTACGACAACATCAAGGCCATCCACCCGATGCTGAAAGACGGTCGCGTCCTCGCCACCGCCGACCAGTTCGCCGCCAAGCAGGCCGTGTTCGGTATCGACGCCGCGCTCAAGCTGGTCAAGGGCGAGCCCACCGGTGCCAAGGACGGCGTGATCGAAACGCCGGTCGAACTCGTCACCCAGCCCTGAGCCAAGGAGAGCCCCCATGTCGTCCGAGGTCATCCTCAGCGCCCGTGGCATCGGCAAGACCTATGCACAGCCGGTACTCGGCGGCGTGGACCTGGAGTTGCGCGCCGGCCAGGTGCTGGCGCTCACCGGGGAAAACGGCGCCGGCAAGAGCACCCTGTCCAAAATCCTCTGTGGCCTGGTGCAACCTACCACCGGCGAGCTGAGTTTCCTCGGCCGACCCTATGCTCCGGGCAGCCGCCGTGAGGCGGAAGCCCAGGGGGTGCGGATGGTCATGCAGGAACTCAATCTGCTGCCCACCCTCACCGTGGCGGAAAATCTCTTTCTCGATCGCCTGCCCCGGCGACTGGGCTGGATCGACCGCCGCCAGTTGCGCGAGCAGGCGCGGCTGGCCATGGCCCAGGTCGGCCTGGAGGCCATAGATCCGGATACCCCCATCGCCGAACTGGGTGTGGGTCACCAGCAGATGGTGGAAATCGCCCGCAACCTGATCGGCGATTGCCGGGTGCTGATTCTCGACGAGCCGACCGCCATGCTCACCTCGCGCGAGGTGGATTTGCTGTTCGAACAGATCGAGCGCCTGCGCGCCCGGAGCGTAGCCCTGGTCTACATCTCCCATCGCCTGGAAGAACTTAAGCGCATCGCCCAGCAACTGGTGGTGCTGCGCGATGGTCGGCTGGTGGCCGACGCGCCCATGGCCGAGTACGGCACCGACCAGATCGTCAGCCTCATGGTCGGCCGCGATCTCGGCGAGCACCTCGACATGGGCGAACGCCGCTTCGGCCCGCCCCTGCTGGAGGTCAAGGGCCTCACGCGCGCCGACAAGGTCCAGGATGTCTCCTTCAGCGTCCGCGCGGGCGAGATCTATGGTATTTCCGGCCTGATCGGCGCCGGGCGGACCGAACTCCTGCGCCTGATCTTTGGCGCCGATCGCGCTGATTCCGGCGCGGTGCACCTGGCCGGCAAGCCGGTCGACCTGGGTTCGCCGGCCAAGGTGGTGCGCCAGGGCATCGCCCTCATCACCGAGGATCGCAAGGGCGAAGGCCTGCTGCTCAGCCAGCCGATCAGCGCCAACATCGCCCTGGGCAACATGGCCAAGGTTGCTCGACAGGGCCTGGTCAGCGGCACACGCGAAGCGGCCCTGGCCGAGCGCCATATCAAGGGCATGCGCATCCGCTGCAACGACGGCACCCAGCCCGTGGGCGAACTGTCCGGTGGCAACCAGCAGAAGGTGGTCATCGGGCGCTGGCTGGAACGCGATTGCCAGGTGATGCTGTTCGACGAACCCACGCGCGGCATCGACGTCGGCGCCAAGTTCGAGATCTATGGCCTGCTGGCCGAACTCACCCGCCAGGGCAAGGCCCTGGTCGTGGTCTCCAGCGATTTGCGCGAGCTGATGCTGATCTGCGATCGGATCGGCGTGATCTCCGCCGGCCGCCTGGAAGCCACCTTCGAACGCCATGACTGGGATCAGGAGCGGCTGCTGGCCGCCGCCTTCGCCGGCTATCGCTCCCGCGAAGCCCTGCTGGAAGAACCTGTCCCGCCGCAAACCCTTTCTCAGGAAGCCATTCGATGAGCAGTCTTCCCGTCACCCCTTCCCGGCGTGCCTTCGGCCTGGGCCTGGGCACCTACATCGGCCTGGCCGCTGCCCTGCTGGCCATGATCGTGCTGTTCTCCCTGATGAGCAGCCACTTTCTCTCCTATGCCACCTTCACCACCCTGGCCAACCAGATCCCCGATCTGATGGTGCTGGCGACCGGGATGACCTTCATCCTGATCATCGGCGGCATCGATCTCTCGGTGGGTTCGGTGGTCGCCCTGGCCGCCGCCGTGGTCAGCGTCGCCACCCTGGAATGGGGCTGGGGCATCCTGCCGGCGGCCGCCCTGGGCATGCTCTGCGCGGCCCTGACCGGCACCCTCACCGGCAGTGTGACCGTGGCCTGGCGCATCCCCTCCTTCATCGTCTCCCTGGGCGTGCTGGAGATGGCCCGTGGCGCCGCCTACCAGCTGACCAATTCGCGCACCGCCTATATCGGCGATGCCTACGCCTGGCTGTCCACGCCCTTCGCCTTCGGCATCTCGCCCTCCTTCGTCATCGCCCTGCTGGTGATCGTGGTCGCGCAGCTGCTGCTGACCCGCTCGGTGCTCGGACGCTACCTGATCGCCATCGGCACCAACGAGGAAGCGGTGCGCCTGGCCGGGATCAATCCCAAACCCTACAAGGTCATCGTCTTCGCCCTCATGGGCTTGCTGGCGGGCTTGGCCGCACTGTTCCAGATCTCCCGCCTGGAAGCCGCCGATCCCAATGCCGGCGTGGGCCTCGAACTGCAGGTGATCGCCGCCGTGGTGATCGGTGGCACCAGCCTCATGGGCGGCCGCGGCTCGGTGATCAGCACCTTCTTCGGCGTGCTGATCATCTCGGTACTGGCTGCGGGCCTGGCCCAGATCGGCGCCAGCGAGCCGACCAAGCGCATCATCACCGGCGCGGTCATCGTGGTGGCCGTGATCCTCGACACCTATCGCAGCCAGCGCGCCAAGAGCAAGGGCTGATGGCGACCATCAAGGATGTCGCCGCCCGCGCCGGCATCTCCTACACCACGGTTTCCCATGTGGTGAACAACAGTCGCCCGGTCAGTCCGGGCGTCCGGAAAAAGGTCGAGGCGGCCATCGCCGAGCTGGGCTACGTGCCCAGCGGCGTGGCCCGCTCCCTGCGCAGTCGCGCCACCGGCACCTTCGGCGTGCTGGTGCCCAATGCGGTCAACCCCTATTTCGCCGAACTGGCACGGGGGATCGAGGATCACTGCGAGCGCCAGGGTTACAGCGTCATCCTCTGCAATTCCGATGACGACGCCGACAAGCAACTGCGCTATCTGCGGGTGCTCAAGGAGCGCCGCATCGACGGCCTGGTGGTCGCCACCGTGGATGGCGATCCGCGCTTCGCCCGCGCCCTCGCCGGCCTGCGCATCCCGCTGGTGCTGGCCGACCGGCCGCTGGACGGGGTCCAGGCCGCGCATATCCGCATCGATCACCACCAGGGCGGTCTGCTCGCCACCCGCCATCTGCTGGACCTCGGCCATCGACGGATCGCCTGCATCGGTGGCCCGGCCGACTCGCCCGTCGCCAGCGAGCGGATCACCGGCTACCAGGAGGCCCTGGCGCAAGCCGGCATCGCGCCTGGCGCCATCCAGCGCTGCGCCTTCACCGCCGCCGCCGGTCATGCCGCGGCCCGCGAGTTGCTGGCCCGGGCGGAGCGTCCGACCGCAATCTTCGCCGGCAACGACACCATCGCCCTGGGCGTGTTGCGCGCCGCCGCCGAGCTGGGCCTGAGCGTCCCCGGCCAGCTCTCGGTGGTGGGCTTCGACGACATCGAACTCAGCCGCTATCTCTACCCGGCCCTGACCACCATCGGCCAGTCGATCCGCGACCTCGGCGAGCGCGCCGCCCAGCTCCTGCTGGCGCGCCGCGAGACGGTCGGCAGCCCCTCCACCCACGACATCGCCGTACCCCGGCTGGTGCTGCGCGAATCCACCGCGGCGCCCTCTGCTCTGGAGACCTCCCATGCACCCTGACGTCGTCGTCATCGGCAGCCTGAACATGGACCTGGTGGTGCGCGCCCCGCGCCTGCCCAAGGGCGGCGAGACCCTCGCCGGCCATACCTTCACCACCGCACCCGGCGGCAAGGGCGCGAATCAGGCCGTCGCCGCGGCGCGCCTGGGCGCCCGGGTCGCCATGATCGGCTGCGTCGGCGCCGATCCCTATGGCGACTTCCTCACCCGCAGCCTGGTCCAGGAAGGCATCGACTGCCAGGGCGTCTCGGTGGCTGCCGAGGTACCCACTGGCATCGCGTCCATCCTGGTGGATGACCAGGGCCAGAACGCCATCGTCATCGTCGCCGGAGGCAACGGCGAACTGTCCGCCGCTCACCTGCAGGCCCAGGAGCGCGTGCTCGACCAGGCCAAGCTGGTGATCGCCCAGCTGGAGGTACCGCTGGCCACGGTGGGCGACGCCCTCGCCCGCGCCCATGCGCTGGGCAAGACGGTGATCCTCAATCCGGCGCCGGCCACCGGTCCGCTGCCGGCCGAGTGGTACGCCCATATCGACTACCTGGTGCCCAACGAAAGCGAAGCCAGCCTGCTGACCGGGTTGCCGGTGGACACCCTGGAGCAGGCCGAAGCCGCCGCGCGTCAGCTGGTCGCCGCCGGCGCCCGCCAGGTACTGCTGACCCTGGGTGGCCAGGGCCTGCTGCAGGTCACCACCGACAGCTGCCGCCACCATCCGGCCACACCGGTAAAAGCGGTGGACACCACCGCCGCCGGCGACACCTTCCTCGGTGGCTTCGCCGCCGGCCTGGCGGAAGGTCTGAGCGTGGACGCCGCCATCGCCCTCGGCCAGCAGGCCGCCGCCATCGCCGTCACCCGCCCGGGCGCCCAGCCGTCCATCCCCACCCGCCAGGAGCTCGCCCGGTGAAAAAGACCCCTCTGCTCAACATCGCCCTGTCCCAGGCCGTCGCCAGTCTCGGTCATGGCGACCTGGTAGTCATCGGTGACGCCGGCATGCCGGTGCCGCCGGGCACCCCGCTGGTCGATCTGGCCGTCACCCCGGGCGTGCCGGACTTTCTCAGTGTGCTGCAGGCGCTGCTCAGCGAGATGCAGGTGGAAAGCCATCTGCTCGCCGAGCAAACCCTCACCGCCCAGCCCCCGGCCCTGGGCGAACTGGAACGCCTGACCGCGAGCGGCGCCCTGGGCAGCCGCCGCCTGGTCTCCCATGACGAGATGAAGACCCTGTGTCGCCAGGCGCGGGTGCAGATTCGCACCGGCGAGTGCCAGCCCTACACCAACCTGATCCTGGTGGCCGGGGTCGCCTTCTAGTCGACGGTCCTGGCCAGCAGCCGCCGGGTCGCCAGCAGATCCAGCGGGCGGGCGAAGAAATAACCCTGGGCATGACGGGCACCCATGTCCCTGAGCAGTTGCAACGCCTGGGCGTCCTCGACGCCCTCGGCGACCACATCCAGACCCAGCGACTCGGCCATGCGCACGATGGCGCGGACGATGGCGACGCTGCGCGCGCTGTCGGCCAGACGCAGGACAAAGGACTTGTCGATCTTGAGGCCGCGAAAGCGATACTCGTGGACATAGCCCAGCGACGAGAAGCCCGCGCCGAAATCGTCCAGCACCACCGAGACACCGTGGCGATCCAGGGCCTCCATGGCCGCCTTGGCGCGCTCCGGCTCGGCGACCAGCGCCCCTTCGGTCAACTCCAGGCAGATCCGCGATGGCGCCACGCCGTACTCGGCCAGGATGCTCAGCACCTCGTCGGCGAATTCCGGCCGCACGATGCTGTAGCTGGAGCAATTGACGTGCACCACCGGCCAGTGGGCCTGGGCCGGCTCGGCCAGGGTGGCGGCGATGCGCGTCAGCATGTAGGTATCCAGGCGACCGATCAGCCGCAAGCCTTCCAGCTCGGGTAGAAAGGCCCCTGGCGCCAGGACGCTGCCGTCCGGCTGACGCCAGCGGATCAGCGCCTCCAGTGCTGCCACGCGGCCGCTGGTGACGTCGATGATCGGCTGGAAGAAGGGCTCAAGTTCGTTGCCATTCTTCAACGCCTTGCGCAGCGCGCCTTCGCGCACCACCTGATCGGAGACCACCTGACGCAGTTCCTGGTTGAAGACCGCGAAGTTGTCGCGCCCGCCCTGCTTGACCCGGTACATGGCCGTATCGGCGTCGCGCAGCAGGTCGTCCGGCTGACGATGCAGGCTGGGATCGGCCAGCACGATGCCGATGCTGCAGGAGGCGAACAGGCTGTGGTCATCGATCACCAGCGGGCGGTCGAAGGCTTCGATGATGCGCTGGGCGATAGCTACCGGTGAATCCAGGCCGCCACCGGGCACCAGGATGGCGAATTCATCGCCGCCCAGACGTGCCAGCAGGTCGGTCTCGCGCAGGCAGCTCGACAATCGCTCTCCGGCTGCCACCAGCAGCAGGTCGCCGAAGGGATGGCCGAACTGGTCGTTGATGCGCTTGAATCTGTCCAGATCGAGAAACATCACCGCAAGGCCGGTCCCGTCGCGCTCCAGCGCCGCCCAGAGTTCGCCCAGGCGCTGCTGGAAGAAGCTGCGATTGGGCAGCCGGGTCAAGGCATCGTGGTTGTTCTCGTACAGCAGTCGGGCGTTGGCCGCGTCCAGCGCCCGGGTGCGCTCCTGCACCCTGACCTCCAGCGCCTGGCGCGACTGCTGGATGGCTTCCGCGGCGCTGCGCCGGGACAGCGCCGTATCGATATGGCGCGAGACGAAGGTGAGCAACTCCTGGTCGCGCCGGCTGTAGTAGACGTCTTCGCGATAGCTCTGTACCGCCAGGACCCCCCGGACGTGCTTGCCGTCCCAGAGCGGGATACCCAGCCAGGAGCAGGCTTCCGGGGTACCCTCGACCGGGGTGATCTCACCCTGCTCGATCAGCAGCCGGGCCTTGCGCCGATCGATGATGCAGGGTCGCCGTTGGCGGATGGTGTATTCGGTATAGCCGCGCGTGCCGCGCCGGGCGACGGGCGCCGTGGTACGGCGCTCATCGGCGAAATAGGGGAAGCTCACCTCTCCCGAGGCATCGTCGTAGAGGGCGATGTAGAAGTTGTGGGCATAGAGCAGCTCGCCCACGACCCGGTGAAGACCGCCCAGGAGGTCCGGCATGTCGGTACTGGCGCTGGACAGCTCGGCGATGCGGAACAGCGCCGCCTGCAGCTGCTCGGCACGTTCGCGTTCGGCGATCTGCTCGCGCAGCCGGGCATTGACCTCCGACAGCTCCTGGGTGCGCTGGCCCACGGTGGCTTCCAGGGATTCGCGCCGGAGGATGCGATCCAGGGCCATGGCCACGTCGCGGGCGATCACCTGGAACAGCGCCTGGTCCTCGGGGCCGTAGCGACGCTCGCGATCGTAGACCTGCAGGCTGAGGACCCCGAAGGTGCGATCGGCGCCGTCCTTGAGCGGGATGCCCATCCAGAATTCGGGGACCGAGCCCTGGCAATAGTACGGCCCTGACACCTGCGCCGCTTCGATGGCTTCCTTGGGCAGCAGCAGCGGCTCACCGTGCATGAGCACAAAGGCCGTCAGACTCGGCTGATCCCTATCCAGCGGCTCGAAGGAACCGGGCTCCGGCGGACTCTCGTCGCGCTGGTCGAAGTAATAGGGATAGTGGATCTGGTCCGAGTCGGCGTCCTGCAGCGCCAGGAAGAAATTCTCGGCATCGATCAGCGAGACCAGCAGCTCGTGGGTGCGCTGCATGAACAGCTGGCGATCCAGGGTCGAACTGGCCAGGTAGGTGATGTCGTAGAGCACCTGCTGGATGGCCTGGGCCCGCTGCAGCTGCAGGCGCTGCAGGACGAAGCCGAATCTCAGGGCCAGCGCGGCGAAATCGGTATGGTCATCGCGACGGGCGAGCAACCAGCCCAGCGGGGTCGGGCCACTGCCGGTGGGATGGCAGCTGAGCCCGGCCATGGCCGACAGCTGCGCCAATTCCTCGTCGTCGAGCAATTCCGGCCAGGCACTGGCGCCATTGCCGGTGGCCATGCACGACCAGTTGCCGCGGCGCTGGTACCAGGCCCAGTCGGCATCGCCAGCGGCTGCGCACAGTTGCGCGATGATCTGCTCCGTCGCCAACCCCGGCGCATTCGGATCCGGCCAGTGTGCTTCCAGCGGCCTGGCCGGGCGTGCGCCTGGCGACTGTTCCTCAGGCCCTTTCATGCTGACTCCTTCCCGTGCATTCCCCGAATCCTGACACAGATGCCCCGGGCTTCGGCAAGTACGGAATGAACGGTTTCCCTGGGGGCGCGAACGGCAAAGATATGACTAAAGACCCGGATTGGCTAAGACAAGAGTTGTACAGCCAAGAGCCTCCCGTCCAACAATTCGACCTGCCAGACAATCCCCAGCCGTTGGGCTTGTAAAACAAAAAGGCCGGAGCTTTTCCAGCGATCCGAAAGGCTGTGACGACGCGAATCTCTCGCCAGGCCAGGCCCACTAATAAGCAGACAGAATGCAATCTGGCGGGGCCCGCCAGCCCGATGTCATCCCTATCCACGCGCAGGAGTACTCCATGACAGCGTCCAAGCAAGACAACCTCATCGACTGGCTGCGCGATGCCCATGCCATGGAGGAACAGGCCGAGAAGATGCTCTCCGCTCAGTCCGCCCGGCTGGCGCACTACCCGCAACTGCGCCAGCGCATCGAGCAGCACATCAGGGAAACCCAGGAGCAGCGCCAGATCATCGAGGGCTGCCTGAGCCGTCATGGCAGCAGCGCCTCAACCCTCAAGGACATGGGCGGCAAGTTGCTGGCGCTGGGCCAGGCCCTTGGCGGCGCGCCCATGAGCGATGAGGTCATCAAGGGCGCCATCGCCGGCTATGTCTTCGAAAATATCGAAATCGCCACCTACACCACGCTGATCGCGGCGGCTGCGGAGATCGGCGACACCGAAACGCAGCAGGCCTGCGAACGTATCCTCGAACAGGAGAAGGCCATGGCGGCCTGGTTGCTGGAAGACCTGCCCGCCACCACCCGTGCCTTCCTCGAGCGCTCCGCCGATCCCGACCTGACCGCGAAGCGCTGAACCACCCGAGTTATACCGTGACTAGCCCCTGGAGGTTACATGTTCGTCCATAACAAGCGACTGCAATACACCGTGCGCGTGTCCGAGCCCAACCCCGGCCTGGCCAACCTGATGCTGGAGCAATTCGGCGGTCCCCAAGGCGAACTCGCCGCCGCCATGCGCTACTTCACCCAGGCGATAGCCGAGCTCGACCCGGGCCGCAAGGACATGCTGTTCGACATCGCCACCGAAGAGCTCAGCCACCTGGAAATCATCGGTTCCATGATCGCCATGCTGAACAAGGGCGCCAAGGGTGACCTGGCGGAAAAGACCCAGGACGAAGCGGACCTGTACCGCTCTCTGACCGGCGCCGGCAACGACTCCCACCTCACCCAGATTCTCTATGGTGGTGGTCCGGCCCTGACCAACTCGGCTGGCGTACCCTGGACTGCGGCCTACATCGACACCATTGGTGAACCGACCATCGACCTCAGGTCCAACATCGCCGCCGAAGCCCGGGCCAAGATCGTCTACGAGCGCCTGATCAACGTCACCGACGATGCCGGCATCAAGGACACCCTGAGCTTTTTGATGACCCGCGAGATTGCGCACCAGAAGTCCTTCGAGAACGCGCTGCATTCCATTCAGCCCAACTTCCCCCAGGGCAAGGTGCCGCCCCGCCCTGAATTCGCCAGCGTCTACTACAACCTGTCGCAAGGCGAAGGAGATCAGCGCGGCCCCTGGAATCAAGGGCAGGACTGGGAATACGTGGAACAGCCCGGGCCGGCTGTGGATGGCGGCGATGGCCTGGCCAGCGTCAAGCTGCCGTCCAAGCAGGCCAAGGCGGTGGAGCAGCTCGCCACCCGGACCCAGTCTGACCCCGACGCCGCACCGGTGACCGGTGCCGATCTGGGTGCCGGCCTGGCCAAGCAACTGGACAAGAATCGCCTGAACGAGTGATGAAAAGGCGGCGTCGCTCTTGTGGCGCCGCCGCCTTCACCCCGCGCTGACGACCTTCCGTCGGCCAATCCACATTACCTCCCTTCCCACAAGAACCTGGCCAATTGCCATCGGTCCTATTGCCGTCATCGTAGTAGGGAAAGCCCTGATGGAAGATTATCTCCTGGCGTTCGCCATGGTCGCTCTGACCGCCCTGTTCATAGGTCTCACTACCGTCGGTCTGGTCGAATTCACCTGATGGCGCTTTGCCGCCTCGCGCGCTGAACATTCGTCTGGCGGCGCAGTCTGCCGCTGTGCATTGATGCAACCACGTTGTACCGACGTAGTCAGGGACGCCACCATGAAACGCCACCTTTACGCCTTTGCTCTCGTTGCCGCCGCCGTCTGCAGCGCACCCGCCTTCGCCATGGATCAGAATGCCCTGCAATTCGAGCAGGCCAGCATGATTGCCTTCAAGAGCTGCGCGAACAAGGCAGTGATCGCCGGAACGCGCATTGGCGACACCGCTCGCTTCTCCGATACCGACACCTGCGTCGTCCAGGCGCTGTCGCAGATCGAACCGGCCTATCAGCGAGCCCTCACCTCGCTGCAGAACAACGGCACCGCGCGGCGCTGTCTGCAGACCTACTACAGCAACTGGCTGACGCTGATGAAATCCCTGCCGGAGCTGCAGTCCAAGCCGCCGTCCTCGGTGCTGCTGACCGCCAATGGTGGCGAGCGCCGGCTCAACCAGTACTGGCAGTTCGTGGTCAGCGCTCGCTGATCACGCACCGGCATCCTGTGGGGAGCCTGGCTCCCCTGTCCACCTTTCAGCCGATGGGGACATGCCCCGGCTGCGCTGCCACGCGCGCCAGCCAAGCCTGGATCGCCGGATAGTCGTCCAGTCGGAAGCCGCCTTCATGGGCGACGTGGGTATAGGCATAGAGCGCGATGTCGGCGATTGAATACTGCTCCCCGACCAGGAAGGGGGTGCGTTGCAGCTGCTGCTCCATCACCCGCAATGCCTTGTAGCCCCGTACCTGGCAGACCTCGTACTCCTCCAGACGCTCTGCCGGCAGCCCCTGGTAGAGCCGGATGAAACGCGCCACTGCCACGTAGGGCTCGTGGCTGTATTGCTCGAAGAATTGCCACTGCAGCACCTGGGTCCGCAGGCGGGGCTCGTTGGGCAGGAAGCGCGTGCCATCGGCGAGAAAGTTGAGAATGGCGTTGGACTCCCACAGGCAGGTGCCGTCTTCCAGCTCCAGTACCGGAATCTTACCGTTGGGATTCATTGCCAGGAAGGCGTCGCTCCGAGTCTCGCCGGCGAGGATATCGACCTCGTGCCAGCGATATTCCACGCCGAGCAGGTGCAGCATCAGCACCACCTTGTAGCAGTTGCCGGAACGACGATCGCCATAGACCTGATACATCTCACAGCTCCTTGTTAGAGGGGGTGGCTTCGCGGATCACGCCGGCCAGGCGCGCGAGACCGGTGTCCAGCCGCTCGGGCAGCACATGGCTGAAATTGAGCCGCAGCAGACCGAGGTGACGATCCGGCTCGGCAAAGAACGGCTCGCCCGGCATGAAGGCGACATCCTGCGCCAAGGCGGCATCCAGTAGCGTACGGGTATCCAGGGGCGTTTTCAGCCGCAACCAGAAGAACAGACCGCCTTGCGGGATCTGCCAGTCGGCGATATCGCCGAAATGGCGCGTCAGCGCCAGGGCGAAACCATCGCGGCGTTCACGATAGAAGGCCCGTACCTCCGCCAGGTGCTGGGCGTAGCGCTCGCTGCCGAGCCATTGCAGCACCTGCCACTGGCTCATGCGACAGGTATGCAGGTCAGCGGCCTGCTTGAGCGCTCGCAGGGGCTTGAGCAAGTCGGGCGAGGCGATCAGGTAGCCCACGCGCAGGCCGGGCAACAGCGTCTTGGACAGGCTGCCGGTGTGGATCCAGGCGCTGCGCCGGAGCTGGGCGCATAGCGGGCGCGCCGGCGCGCCGTCATAGCTGAGTTCGCGATAGGGCTCGTCCTCGACCAGGGTCACGCCGTACTCGTCCAGCAATGCCGCCACCGCCGCTCGGTTGGCCGCGGAATAGCGCACGCCGGACGGATTCTGGAAGGTCGGGATCAGATAGGCGAAGGCCGGGCGCTGCCGTTCCAGCTGCAGACGCAAGGCAGCCAGATCCAGCCCCTCCGGAGTCAGGCTGACCTCCCGACAATCCGCGCCAAAGAACTGGAAGCTCTGCAGCGCCGCCAGATAGGTGGGGCCTTCCACCAGCACCGGCGTGCCGACGTCGAGATAGAGCTTGGCGATCAGATCCAGGGCCTGCTGCGAACCCGTGGTCACCAGCACCTGGTCCGCCGTGCAGTCCAGACCATAGCCGCGTGCCTGAGCGGCTATGGCCTCGCGCAGGGCCGGCTCGCCCTCGCTCATGCCGTACTGACCCAGGCCGGTCGGCATATGGCTCCAGTTCACCGCCGGCAGACAGCGCTCGGCAGGCAGCCCCCCGGCGAAGGACATCACCTCCGGACGCTGCGCCGCCGCCAGGATGTCGCGGATCAGGCTGCTCTTGAGTCGGGTCACCCGTTCGGAAAATGCCATCTGCGCTCCTGTGGCCTGTGGCCGGCTAATGAGTCAAACTACTTGACCGACCCTAATGCACTCCGGAAAGACAAGTCAATATGCTTGACCTAAACCAGACCACCCAGCAGCGCCTGGTCATGGAGACCTTCTTCTTCGGTTACCAGGCGTTCACCGCCAAGGCCGACGACATGCTGGCGCGCCGTGGGCTGAGCCGGGTCCACCAGCGCATCCTGTTCTTCATCGCCCGCGAACCGGGACTGAGCAACAAGGCCCTGTTGGAAGTGCTCAACGTCAGCAAGCAGGCGTTGAACATTCCGCTGCGGCAGTTGCTGGAGATGCAACTGGTGGCCATGGCGACGGACGCGACGGACAAGCGCAAGCGGCGGCTGTCGCTGACCCGCGGCGGCGCCGCGCTGGAGCAGACCCTAAGACGCGAGCAGATGCGCCTGGTGCAGGCCGCGCTGGCTGCGGCGGGGCCAGCGGCAGCCGAGGGCTGGCTGGCCTTCAACCAGGCGCTGGCTGGTCGCCATGAGGTCGAAGGTAGCCAGGACAGTTCGCTACCCTCGGTCGACTCCTGAAAACTGTACCGCTGGTTCGCGGCCTCGGTGTACGGATACCCGCCAGAGACGCCTGGCTAAGCTGGCGCAAAGCTCAGGGATGCCTCTCATGACCGTCGAACTGCTCTCCGCCTTCATGCTCTTCGCCTTCGTCTCCTCCGCCACGCCCGGTCCCAACAACATGATGCTGCTGGCGTCAGGGGTCAACTTCGGCTTTCGGCGGACCCTGCCGCACATGTTCGGCATCAGCCTGGGTCACATGCTGCTGGTCATCTGCACCGGTCTTGGCCTGGGTCAGCTGTTCGTGCTCTATCCACCGCTGCAGATCGCCTTGCGGGTCATCGGCGGCGCCTACCTGCTGTATCTGGCCTGGAAGCTGGCCACCGCCTCCGCCCCGACGCCGCGGGAGTCGGGCAGCGGCAAGCCCTTCGGCTTCTTCCAGGCCGCGGCCTTCCAGTGGGTGAATCCCAAGGCCTGGGTGATGGCCATCGGTGCGGTCACCGCCTATATTCCGGCCGAGAACTTCACCGCCAACCTGCTGCTGGTCGCCCTGCTCTTCGCCCTGATCAACCTGCCCAGCGTCAGCCTCTGGACGCTGTTCGGGATGGGCCTGCGGCGTCTGCTCAGCAGCCCGGCACGGCTGCGGCTGTTCAACTGGAGCATGGCGCTGCTGCTGGTGCTGTCCCTCTACCCCATCCTGTTCGGCCACCACTGAGGTTTTTCGATGCACGCGGCTCCGCAACGCCTTACCCCGCTGGCCGACACCTCACCCGCCGCCGTGGTCGCCGGCTTCGTCGCCATGCTGGTGGGCTACACCAGCTCCCTGGTGCTGATGTTCCAGGCCGGCCAGAATGCCGGCCTGAGCAGCGGGCAGATCTCCTCCTGGATCTGGGCGCTGTCCATCGGCATGGCCCTGACCACCATCGGCCTGTCGCTTAAATACCGCACCCCCATCGTCATCGCCTGGTCGACCCCCGGTGCTGCGCTGCTGGTCACCAGCCTGCCGTCCGTGCCCTACAGCGACGCCATCGGCGCCTTTGTCATCTGCGCCGTACTGCTCGCCCTCTGCGGCCTCACCGGCAGCGTCGACCGCCTGCTGCGCCGGGTACCGCCGGCACTCGCCGCCGCCCTGCTGGCCGGCATCCTCTTCCGCATCGGCATCGAGATCTGCGCCGCGGCCCAGCACCAGACCGCACTGGTCCTGGGCATGGCCCTGGCCTATCTGGTGGCCAAGCGGCTGTGGCCGCGCTATTGCGTGCTGGTCGCCCTGCTGGTCGGCCTGCTGCTGGCCGCCGGGCTGGGATTGCTGGACTTCCACAGCCTGCGGCTGGAGTTGGCGGTGCCGGTATGGACCGCCCCGACCTTTTCCCTGGCCGCCACCATCGGCATTGCCATTCCGCTGTTCGTGGTGGCCATGGCCTCGCAGAACATGCCTGGCATCGCCGTGCTGCGTACCGATGGCTACGCGGTTCCGGCCTCGCCGCTGATCGCCACCACCGGGCTCGCCTCGCTGCTGCTGGCACCCTTCGGCTCCCATGGCATCAACCTGGCGGCCATCAGCGCGGCGATCTGCACCGGGCCCCAGGCCCATGAGGACGCCGGCAAGCGCTACACGGCGGCGGTCTGGTGCGGACTGTTCTACGGCATCGCCGGGTTGTTCGGCGCCACCCTGGCGGCGCTGTTCGCCTCCCTGCCAGGCGAGCTGGTGATCTCGGTGGCCGCCCTGGCGCTACTCGGCTCCATCATGAACGGCCTGCACGGCGCCCTGGCCGACCCCGGCCAGCGCGAGCCGGCGCTGATCACCTTCCTGGTCACGGCCTCGGGCCTGACCCTGGGCGGGATCGGCTCGGCCTTCTGGGGCCTGGTCGCCGGCCTTTTGGCCAGTTTGCTACTTACCGCACGCCGCCATTAGAACCCGTGCCCCTCCTGACGGGTCGGAACTGCATCTTTCCCGTCAGGAGAACACCATGTCCCGTACCAATCGCCAGTTCCTGCTCGCCAAGCGCCCGTCCGGCGAACCTACCGCCGAGACCTTCGAGCGTATCGAGCAGCCGATCGGCGAACCCGGCCCCGGTCAGGTGCTGATCAAGAATCTCTTCCTCTCCCTCGACCCGGCGATGCGCGGCTGGATGAACGAGGGCAAGTCCTATATCAAGCCCATCGGCCTCGGCGAAGTCATTCGCGCCCTGGGCGTGGGTGAGGTGGTGGCGTCCAATCACCCGGACTTCAAGGTCGGCGACACGATCAACGGCATGCTCGGCATCCAGGATTACTACCTGGGCGAGCCCCAGGGCTTCTACAAGGTGGACCCCAGCAAGGCCAGCCTGCCCCAGTATCTTTCGGTACTCGGCATGACCGGCCTGACCGCCTACTTCGGCCTGCTGGAAGTCGGCGAGCCCCAGGCCGGCCAGACCATCGTGGTCTCCGGCGCAGCCGGTGCGGTCGGCAGCATGGTCGGCCAGATCGGCAAGCTCAAGGCCTGCCATGTCGTGGGTATCGCCGGTGGCGCGGAAAAATGCCGCTATCTGATCGAGGAACTGGGTTTCGACGCCGCCATCGACTACAAGGCCGAACCTGACCTAGCGGCCGCCCTGCACCGCGAATGTCCCAATGGCATCGACGTCTATTTCGACAACGTCGGTGGTCCGACCCTGAACGCGGTCCTGGCGCAGATCAACTTCCGCGCCCGGGTAGTGCTCTGCGGCGCCATCAGCCAGTACAACAGCGACAAGGTGCAGGGTCCGCAGAACTACCTGGCCCTGCTCAGCAATCGCGCGCGCATGGAAGGCTTCATCGTGCTGGACCACGCCGCTCGCTATGCCGAAGCCCAGCAGCAGCTGGCGATCTGGCTGGCCGACGGCCAGCTCAAGTCCCGCGAGCACGTGGTGGAAGGCCTGGATACCTTCCCCGAGACCCTGATGAAGCTGTTCTCCGGGGAGAACTTCGGCAAGCTGGTGCTCAAGGTCTAGACCGCGCGTCGGAAAGTCGTCACCAACGGGTCGCAATGGCGGTCCGTTGGGCTTCGAGGCGTCAACTTATAGACGGCTAATCGCCACTATTCCGTTAAATCATTGATTTAATTGACGCTGAGAGACTGGCACGCTTCTCGCTGTAGAGGGACTATCCGCCAAGGAGAACAGGCATGGTCCCGCCCTCGTCCAACACCATCAATCTCGATCGCGCTCGCCAGCAGCGCAACGCCAACCTGGTTGTCCCCGCCCGCGAAAGCGATCCGGCGGTACTGGGCGCCCTCCGCCAGCGCCTGCTCGGCGTCCTGCAGACCTCGCTGGATCTCGAACGGGTCCTGCAACTCTTCCGGCAGGAGGTGGATACCCTGGTGGACCTGCCCGGCCTCGCCTACCGCAATCTCGCGGAAGACGTCGCCATCGGCCTGGGTGAAGAACAGGGCCATCAGATCCACTATCACCTGAACCAGGGGGATCTGCGCCTGGGTGATCTGACTTTCTATCGTCAGGAGCGCTTCCAGGACAGCGAACTCGGAGCGCTGGAATACCTGCTCGGCAGCCTGCTGTTTCCCCTGCGCAATGCCCTGCTCTACCGCGAGGCCCAGAACAATGCGCTGCGCGATGCCCTGACCGGAGTCGGCAACCGCAACGCCCTGGACCGCGCCCTGGTACGGGAACTGGAACTGGCCCGACGGACCCAGCAGCCGCTGTCGCTGCTGATGCTGGACCTGGACCACTTCAAGCGCATCAACGACCGCTTCGGCCATAGCGTCGGTGACGACGTGCTGCGCCAGACCGCCCGCACCCTTGGCAACAGCCTGAGAAGCATGGACATGGTCTTTCGCTTTGGCGGCGAGGAATTCTGTGTGCTGCTGTCGGCCACCGGCCACGAGGCGGCGCATATCGTGGCGGAACGCCTGAGAGCGGCGGTGGAGACCCAGGCGCAGATGGCTGGCGCCATCCCGTTGCCGGTCACCCTGAGCCTGGGTCTGGCGACCCTGCGCGACGTGGAATCCCCGAGCTGTCTGCTGCTGCGCGCGGATCGGGCCCTCTATCAGGCCAAGGCCGAAGGCCGCAATCGATTCTGCAGCCTGGCCTGAGGTTCGCCTGGGGCCAGGCGACCGCTCTGCTTAGCGGCGACCGCCCTTGCCGGTACCACCACCACTCGGGCCACGACGCGGCGCGATACCCGGCGAAGTACGGCCCTTGCTGACCGGCTTACGGCCCATTTCGCTGGGACGCTCGGCCACGGCCGACCCCTGGGGCTTGCTGGCCTTGCCCGTCTTGTTGAGCTTGTTGCGCGAACCCCGACCGGCATCGATCGGCCGCGCGGTCTTGCGCTGCTGACGTTCGAGCTTTTCCTTGGTCTTGCCGCCCATGGCCGGCAGCGCCACCGGCGGCAGGCCGACTTCGCCAGCGAGGATGTCGATCTCCCCCTGGGTCATCTCGCGCCAGCGGCCGACCGGCAGATCGCTGGTCATGAACACCGGACCGAAACGTACGCGCTTCAGACGGCTCACCACCAGGCCCTGGGATTCCCACAGCCGACGGACTTCGCGGTTGCGACCTTCCATCACCACGCAATGGAACCAGTGGTTGAAGCCGTCACCTTCCGGCGCCTGCTGGACGTCGGTGAAGCGCGCCGGGCCGTCTTCGAGGATCACCCCGTTCTTCAGGCGCAGCAGCATCTCTTCGGTCACCTCGCCCCGTACCCGTACCGCGTACTCGCGATCCATCTGGTAGGACGGGTGCATCAGACGGTTGGCCAGTTCGCCATCGGTGGTGAACAGCAGCAGGCCGGTGGTGTTGATGTCCAGGCGACCGACATTGATCCAGCGGCCCTGCTTGGGCTTGGGCAGGCGGTCGAAGACGGTGGGCCGCCCTTCGGGATCGTCACGGGTGCAGATCTCGCCTTCGGGCTTGTTGTAGATCAGCACGCGCCGCACCACTTCCTCGGCCTGGTCGCGCTTGAGCAGACGTCCGTCTACCGCAATGGCGTCCTTGGGCATGACCCTCAGACCCAGGGGCGCGACCACGCCGTTGACCTTGATACGGCCTTCGCCGATCCAGGCTTCGACGTCGCGCCGCGAGCCGACGCCCAGGCGCGACAGCACCTTCTGCAGCTTTTCGCCAGCCGGCGCGGGTGGGATTTCGTCGAGGGATTCGTTTGGGGGATTCTTGTCGAGGGTCATCAGGCACCTCCCGGTGTAGTGGACGACAAAGGCGCCGCGGAACGGGCGCCAGGAAAAAGACAGGGGCGCATGATAGCGCCCCTGCTCGCGCCAGCCTAGCGAGTGTGGTGTCTCAGAAGTTGACTGCACAATCTTGGCGGCGCTTTTTCGGCTCTGGCGGCGTTGCCACTCCTCGCCATAGCCCTGCTATGACTCGTACCGGCGCCTGGCCAAAGTCAAAAAAATCACCCGCCAATTCTTGTGCGAACTTCAGAGACACCGCACTAGCCCGACGGGTGACGGATGGCCGCAGGCTCAGTCCAGCGTGGCCAGGGCTTCGCGGCAGAGCTGCTCGACGCGCGTCCAGTCCTTGGCCTTCACCACGTCGCCGGGCAGCATCCAGCTGCCGCCGACGCACAGCAGGTTGGGCTGCTGGAAGTAGTTCTTCACGTTGCCCGGGTTGACGCCACCGGTGGGGCAGAACTTGAGCTCGGCGAAGGGGCCGGCGAACGCCTTGAGCGCATCGACACCGCCATAGACGTTGGCGGGAAACAGCTTGAAGCGGCGATAACCCAGGCGGTAGGCCTGCATGATCTCCGAAGGCGTGGCGATGCCTGGCAGCAGCGGGATGGGCGCCGATACCCCGGCCTGGAGAATTTCCTCGGTGGTGCCCGGAGTGACGATGAACTGGGCGCCAGCCTCGACCGCAGCGTCGAACATCCGCACGTCAAGCACGGTGCCCACGCCAACATCCAGCTCGGGACGTTCCTGGCGCAGCAGGCGCACCGCGTCCAGCCCGTGGGCCGATCTCAGGGTGATTTCCAGGGCGGTAAGCCCAGCCGCGGCCATGGCGTCGGCGAAGGGCAACACGTCGGCGGGATCGTTGATCACGATCACCGGCAGGATCCGCGCGCGGGCGCACAGGGCATCTAGGGTCGCGATCTTGTTCTGCATGTCCAAAACTCAACTCCTCGTCAGGGGCACCAATAGACGACCAGGGGTTCGCGCAGGAACGCCTTGATCGGAGTGGCCAGCTCGTCGCCCTCGGCCAGAGCGGTTTCCAGTACCTGTCGCTTGCCCGCGCCCTGGATGGCGAGGATCTGCTGCCGCGCGCGACTCAGGTAGGCGCGGCTCAGGGTGATGCGGGTCTGAGGCGCGGACGGTGCCACGCCAGCAAAGCTCAGGCGCTCGCTGGCCGGATCCAGGGCCTCTTCCAGGCCGGGACTGCCGGGGAACAGCGAGGCGGTATGGGCGTCGTCACCCATGCCCAGCACCAGCACATCGGGGGTCCCCAGGGTGTCGCGCAGCCGGGCTTCGGTCAGCGCCATGCCCTCTTGCGTGGAAGCGGCCGGGCTATAGAGATCGACGAAGCCCGCAGCGGCAGCAGGTCCCTGGAACAGGTGCTGGCGCAACAGGCCGGCATTGCTGTCCGGATGATCAGCGGGTACCCAGCGCTCGTCCGCCAGGGTGACCAGCACCTTGGACCAGTCCAGCTCGGCCTGCGCCAGGCGCTCCAGGAAGGGCACCGGACTGCGGCCACCGGAAACGATCAGCAGCGCTTCGCCACGGGCCGCCAGGGCCTCGCGCAGCGCCGCGGTGACCGTCTCGGCCAGCGCCGTGGCGTGAGCCTCGCGGTCGGGCAATTCGCGCAGGGTCACACCCTGCCCCAGATCAGACGTCGCCATACCAGGATCTCCCGTCTCGTGCGATCAGTGCGATGGAAGTCAGCGGACCCCAGCTGCCAGCGGCGTAGGACTTGGGCGAGTCGCCCATCTTCGACCAGCCATCCATCAGCTGATCGCACCACTTCCAGGCCGCTTCGATCTCGTCCTTGCGGACGAACAGCGACTGGTTGCCCTGCATGACTTCCAACAGCAGTCGCTCGTAGGCGTCCGGGGTGCGCAGGTGCTTGAAGGTCTCGGAGAAATTGAGTTGCAGCGGACCGCTGCGCAGTTGCATGCCCTTGCGCAGGCCCTGGTCCTTGCTCATCACCTGCAGCGAAATACCTTCGTCCGGCTGGATGCGGATGATCAGGCGGTTGCTAATCAGGCTGCGCTGCTCGGGGGCGAAGATGTAGTGCGGTGGTTCCTTGAAGTGGATGACGATCTGCGACAGCTTCTGCGGCATGCGCTTGCCGGTACGCAGATAGAAGGGCACGCCCGACCAGCGCCAGTTGCGGATGTCCGCGCGGATGGCGACAAAGGTCTCGGTGCGGCTTTCGGTGTTGGAATTGGGTTCTTCCAGATAACCCGGCACCGGCTTGCCGTCACTGTAGCCGGAGGTGTACTGCCCCAGCACCACGCGGCTGGCGAGCTGGTCGGCGGTAATGGGCTCCAGCGCCTTGAGCACCTTGACCTTCTCGTCACGGATGCTGTCGGCAGAGAGGTCCGCCGGCGGGTCCATGGCGGTCAGGCAGAGCAGCTGCAGCAGGTGGTTCTGCACCATGTCGCGCAGCTGGCCAGCCTGGTCGAAATAGCCCCAGCGACCCTCGATCCCGACCTTCTCGGCGACGGTGATTTCCACGTGGGAAATGTAGTTCTGGTTCCACTGGGTCTCGAACAGGCTGTTGGCGAATCTCAGGGCGATGAGGTTCTGCACGGTCTCCTTGCCCAGGTAATGGTCGATGCGGTAGACGCGGTCTTCGGGGAAGAAGCGCGCCACGGCGTCGTTGACCACCTTGGAGGATTCCAGGTCGTAGCCGATGGGCTTTTCCATCACCACCCGGGTGCGCTCGCACAGGCCGACGGCGGCGAGGTTTTCGCAGATGGCACTGTAGACCAGTGCCGGGGTGGCGAAATAGGCGATCAGTGGCGAGGTCTCGCCCACATCCTCGGCAAGTCCCGTATAGTCTTCGCGATTGCGAAAATCGATGGCGCGATAGCCCAGGCGGCCGCGCATCCGGGTCCATACCGCTTCGTCCCAATCGGCCTTGGGCACATAGTGGCGCAGGCGCTCCTCGATGTGCTCCAGCTGCTTGACCCCATCGCCCTGGTCACGCGCCAGCGCCATGATGCGGGTATCCTCGTGCAGCAGACCTTCGCGATCCAGCTGGTAAAGGGCAGGGAAAAGTTTGCGCAGGGCCAGGTCGCCCAACGCGCCGAAGATTGCCAGGGTACAGGGTAGAACTCGGACGCCAGCCATAAATATTCGTTCTTTTACTTAAAGTTTGAGATATTCCAGCACCATCATAGGGGAGCTGGGGCGATTCGCGTAGTCTTTATATTAAAAAATACGGCGCAGGGGTAAGCCCGGCCCATACCTTTTATAGCCTTAGGATAGAGGCACAACAACCACTAGGAGTTCTCATGGATCGTGCCAGCACCCTGCTGCAAACCATCCAGAACCGCATCGGTGAACTCAACCGCGCGGAACGCAAGGTCGCCGAGGTCATCCTGCAGAATCCCCGGCAGGCCACGCGCTACACCATCGCGGCCCTGGCCCAGGCGGCCCAGGTCAGCGAGCCCACCGTCAATCGCTTCTGCCGCTCCCTGGGCGTGAGCGGCTACCCGGAGATGAAGATCCAGCTGGCGCAGAGCATCGCCAGTGGCGCGGTCTATGTCAGCCAGGCAGTGGAAGCCAACGACGAATCCGAAGCCTACGCGGAAAAGATCTTCAGCAGCACCATCGCCTCCCTGGATAGCGCCCGCCAGCGACTGGACGCCCGCACGGTGGATCGCGCGGTGGACCTGATGATCCAGGCGCGGCAGATCCACTTCTTCGGCCTGGGCGCCTCGGCCCCCGTGGCCCTGGACGCCCAGCACAAGTTCTTCCGCTTCAACATGGCGGTGTCGGCGCATTCGGACGTGCTGATGCAGCGGATGCTCGCCTCCATCGCCAGGACCGGCGATCTCTTCGTGATCATCTCCTACACCGGCCGCACCCGCGAACTGGTGGACGTGGCCAAGCTGGCCCGCGACAACGGCGCCTCGGTGCTCGGCCTCACCGCCAGTAACACCCCGCTGGCCAAGGTCTGCACCCACAGCCTGGACATCCCGCTGCCGGAAGACACCGATATCTACATGCCCATGACCTCGCGGATCATCCAGCTCACGGTGCTGGACATCCTGGCTACCGGGGTCACGCTAAAGCGCGGCGTGGATTTCCAGCCGCACCTGCGCAAGGTCAAGGAAAGCCTGGTCGCGACCCGCTATCCCTCGGAGCCCGACCAGGGCTGACGCCTTGGGCTCCGGTATCTCCGGAGCCCCTACGTCTCTAGATGTCGTCGCGATGGCTGAACAGATCCCAGGTCGACATGAACAGCGCGGCGATCAGCGGGCCGATCACGAAGCCGTTCAGGCCGAATAGCGACATGCCGCCAATGGTGGAGATCAGCACCACGTAGTCCGGCATCTTGGTGTCCTTGCCGACCAGGATGGGGCGCAGCAGGTTGTCCACCAGACCGATCACCACCACCGCGAAGACGATCAGGATGACCCCTTTGATCACTGACCCGGTGGCCAGGAAGTAGATGGCCACCGGCACCCAGATCAGCGCCGAGCCGACCGCGGGCAGCAGCGACAGGAAGGCCATCAGGGTGCCCCAGAGCACCGCGCCCTGGACGCCCAGCACGCCGAGGATGAAGCCGCCGAGGGCACCCTGCACCACGGCCACGATGATGTTGCCCTTGACCGTGGCGCGCACCACGGCGGTGAACTTGGCCATGAGGCTGCGCTTGTGCATGTCGCTCAGCGGAATGGCCTTGCGGATCAGCGCCACCAGCTGCGAACCATCGCGCAGCAGGAAGAACAGCAGATAGAGCATCACGCCGAAGCCGATCAGGAACTGGAAGGTCCCCTGACCGAAGCTGAAGGCCTGGGTAGCGACGAACTGGCTGCCCTGCATGGCACCGTCGGAGAGCTTCTGGCGAATGCCATCCAGGTCCCCCGCGCCGAAGCGCTCCAGCACGCCACGTACCGAACCCGGCAAGGCGCCCCAGATCTGCTGATAGTACTGACCGAAGTTGAGCTGACCGCTGCTGATCTGCTGGTACAGCAGCGAGCCTTCCTGCACCAGGGAAATGGCGATGAACACCACCGGCAGGATGACGATGAGCAGGATCACGAACAGGGTGCAGAGCGCCCCGAGGTTGCGTCTGTTATTGAAGCGCCGGACGAACCAGCGCTGCAGCGGGGCAAACAGGATGGCGAGGATGGCGCCCCAGAACACCGCCCCCAGGAAGGGCGTGAGGATCCAGACGAAGGCCAGCGAGACCACCACCAGCAGGATCAGGAACGTCTTGTTTTCCAGCCGAGCACTTTTCATTGGCTTTCGCGATTCCAAACAAGGATGACAGGCCTTGCTTAGAGCCTCGGAAGCCGTGGGGTTCCCATAAGCACCCCCAACTCGGCCCGAAGAGGCCGGGGCGCCCGGGGCCCCCCCCCCGGCCCCCCGCGCCGGAC